>DATLHN010000631.1:0-1760 GCA_035539875.1 Armatimonadaceae bacterium | reverse complement strand
GTCCGCCATCGTCAGGCCGAGCGCCGCCGTGATCGCCTCCGGCCTGCACCCCGCGAAGCACTTCAGCAGCACGCGCCCGTCGTTGCCCGACGAGACTGAAAGGCTCGGTTCCCGGTCCTCGTGCGCCGGGCAACGGGCGAGCCACCCGCGCCCGCCGTCCCCGTTCGCACCCTGCCGCCGCGCGTCCGACAACCGGGCGAGGACCCGATCCACCGGCGACGCGTCCACCGGCGACGCGACGCCCGTCACGTTCGCCACACCACAGAGCGGAATAACGCATAGAATCGCTTTAATGGCATTCGGAACTGCTCCTGACACCGTCTCAGAGGGTCGTTCGCTCGACGCCCCGGCGGGCGCTTTCGCGGGTCGGGTCGGGCCGCGCGTCCTTGCCGGAAGGATGCCGCCGCGCGGCGGTGGCCTGCGTCGTCCGCGTGCGTTCGCTCGTTCGCCTTCACCGCTCCTTTCGAAACAGAAAGTCGTCGATCCGGCAGGGTACGCCGCGCCGGGTGTAGAGAGTCACGAGGCGGCGGGCGAGGGAGTAGGGGCAGCGGCTGGAGCCGCGCTCGACCGCCGCGAGGTACGAGGGGGAGACGCGGACCATCGCGGCCGCCTCCGCGATGCCGAGTCCGGCCCGCTCCCGGTACTGTTGGAGCACCGCCGCTACCTCGACGGGCGGACCGCCGCGGCGGCGTCCCGGGCCTTCGCCGCCAGCCACGCCTCCCACGCGGCCCGCGGCACGACCCAGCGCCCGCCGACCCGCGTCGCGGGCAACTCCCCGCGCGCCAGCATCGCGTACGTCCGGCTCAGACTGAGTCCGAGGATTCCCGCGACATCGCTGATCCGCATGAACGGGGACGCGTTTCCTGCGATTGACACCCTATTGGCCTCCTTTCCGGTACGCTCCCATTTTCTCTTGCCGTATAGTGGGTGAAAAGACGACAGCCATCGACTTACGCATCGACAGGAGTGGATACATGCAGTCTGCCGCCGCACGGGAGTTCGGGGAGCACTTGGAAGATGCGAAGATCAGCGTTGCCCTGTCGGACGTGTCGTTCCGGGGCACGGTAGGGGGCTTTACCTTCGTGCCGGCCAGGCGCGTGCGCCATGCGGTCCCGTTCGCACCGGGTGAGGCGTACGACGAGGGGCTGGTCTTCGCGCAGATAGCCCTGCGCGACTGGGGCCACCCGCCCGTAACCAGTCTTCTTCCCGAATTTCTGGCGATCGGTCAGGCGCAGCGCCGCGCCACGGCCATTGCCCGTATCGAACGCTTCATCCGCACTTACGGACCGCTGGATTCGACCGAGAGCAACTCGGACCGTTTCTATCGACTCTTCTGGCAGAGCCTGGGGACCGGCGAGGATGGGTCCAAGGGCTTCGATGATTACACGTTCTACGAAAGCATCGACGACTACGTCGGGCTGTCGCGCCGGGTGAGAGCCGCTCTGCAACTGGGGACGGTCGCCCGGGGCCTGGCCGAACCGGGTCTCGCGCGGAGCGCCAGCGCGCAGCTCAAGTTGTGGAGGGAACTGCTCGGCAAGGGGGAGGACTACACCTGGGAGGACATCAGAGGCGGACTTTTGGAATACGGCCGCGATCCGGCTTCCTACGCCGACCCACTGGCCTTTGCCCGGTCGCCACTCATGACGGCGGCACTGGGACTATCTCTCGACAGAGCCTTCGAGCGGCGAACCAAACTCGAGGTGTCCTTCGGCGTAGCACCGGACACCCCGCAGGGATTCCTGACGCCGGTCGTTTTGGAC
>DATLHN010000630.1:0-2741 GCA_035539875.1 Armatimonadaceae bacterium | reverse complement strand
CCCAGGAGACGCGCTGCGAGGGGGCTGCGCAGAAGACGGTCACCTCCTTGCCCGGGACGTCGAGGCTCTGGCGGGCGTAGTCGATCCAGTTTCCCGCGTAGCAGGTGCCCGCCACGATCAGCATCCGGCAGGACACCGCCTGCTCCAGCCCCATCTCCTGGGGCCGCAGCATCTCCTGCTCGCGGGCGATGAGTCCGTCGAACCACGTCTGGTCGGGCGAGGGGAGCCACATGACGTATTCGCCGCTGCTGGTCAGGCCGCCATGGCTGTTGATGTCGATGTACAGGAAGTCGCGCGACCCGGCCTCGGCGACCAGCGCGCGCGAGGCCGCGATCACCCGGTCCCGGAGCCACGTGCTGCCGTCGCCGTTGTCCCAGGCGACGTACTCCTCGCGCCCGACGGCCGCCGGGATGCCCGCGCGCCCGGGGATCGCCTTGCCGTCGATCTGCTGCCGCTCGGCCTCGGAAAAGCCGAAGACGAGCAGGGCGTAGAGCTTGCCGTCCGATTCGGCGCGCGTTCGCGAGACCGGCGGCGCGGACGGGGGAGCGATGGGAACGGGCGCGGCACGTGCCGCCTCGACACCCGGCTGCACGAGGTCGGGCGACGCGGCGTGGCGGTCGGCGCGTCCGTAGAAGTGCTGGGCGTTGAACGTCGGCCAGCTCGTGCGCGTCTCCGTGGTCGTCTCGCCGGTCTCGCAGTCCACGTAAACGTACTGCACTTCGTGGGCGAACGGCTGACCCACCGCGTCGTCGCAGAAGAAGAACCACGACGCTCGCGCCAGCGTGTTCGCCCCGGCCACCCCCGCCTCGATCCGCGCGGCGTCAAGGCGCGGTACCACGAGGACTCCGGCGGGCAGCGGCTGCTGTGGCGACAGGATCGTGGGGCGCGACGGGTCGGAAATCCCGGCGGCGGCCAGCGCGGCGCGCGCCCGGTCGAGGGCCTGCTCGCGCGACACCGGCGGCAAGCCCACGTCCACTGTCGCGTCGCCCACCACGGTCAGCGGAACCGCGACCGGCGCGGCGAGTCCGCCGCCCTCTACCGTGAGGACGCGCTGCCCGGCGGGGATGTTCTCCAGCAGGAACCGCCCGTCGGCGTCGGTGCGCCCTTCCGGCCCGCCCGCCACGCGCACGGTCGCGCCCGCCAGAGGGGTCGCGCCGAGGGGCGAGGACCGCAGCCGGGACGCGCGCACGAGCGCGCCGCTCACGGGGTCCTTGAGCAATACGCCGGTCGCCGCGCCGCGCGCGACCTGACCGCCGGCCCCACCGCCTCCACTGCCGCCGCCGTCACCGCCGCCGCCGCCGAACGGTATCTTGCCGCCGCTGCTGCACCCGGTCAGGAGCGTGCCCGTGCCGATGCTCAGCGCCATCGCCAGGAACGTCCGCCGCCCCATCGTCAGTCGTCGCATTGCCCGCCTCCTCGATCCGCGCGCTCGCGCACACGCTGCGCGCCGGTTGACTCTGATGGGGCCACTATAGACCACGGGTGTTAAATAATCGTTAGGCAACGGGGTTTCCTAACGATTATTTAACGCGCGACGTGTACGCTGGTGCCCAGAGACGCGCGTGCCCGCGTCCACCATGTCCGGACGATCCGGACGACGCCGGGGGCGACGGCCGCCCCGGCGCGGAAGGGGACCTATGAAGCGTTTGGCAGTGCTGCTGGTGGCGGGTCTGACGATGGCCCTGCCGTTACTGACGGGATGCGGGAGCGGCGGCAGCGGCGGCGGCGATTCCGACCCGCCGGACGAGCTGTTTCCCGGGACGTGGCGCGTCGCGCGTATCCAGGCGGCGGGACAGAGTACCGCCTGCCCCGGCGAGCTGACGTACACGAGAAACGGCAACCAGGTGACGTCTAGCTGCGGCGCGGACGACACCGTGACCTTCTTCGAGAACGGCGCGTTCACGGGCACCAGCGCGGGGGGCGGCGCGTTCGCGGGGACGTGGCAGTTCAGCGGCGACACCCTGACCATTACGGTGACCGCGCCCCCGTCGGCGACCGGCGTCGAAAGGGAGCGCATCGCCTTCTCCGGCGACGACACGTTCACCTCGACTTCGGAAGAAAACACGGTCTCGACGTTCGAGCGGCGGTGATCGCATCGCCGCCTTACCGGCCGCGCGGCAGCAGCCCCTCGCCCCAGCCCCCCTCTCTCGCAAGCGAGAGAGGGGGGTGCCCGCAGGGCGGGGGGTGAGAGTCCCAAGAGAGCCTGCGCCTCAGCCCCAGCGGGGGCCGGGCTCGCCCAGGACGCCCAGGGCGGTCTTGCCGACGACCTCGTGGACCACCGAAGAGTTGGCGGGGTGGAAGCCGCCGCAGCGGACGTCCCGGTACAGGCGCTCCAGCTCGCTTCGCTTGAACATGCAGGTGCCGCCCGACATGTCCATCGCGACGTCCACCACCCGCTTCGCGCCCTCGACGCACCGGTACTTGGCCGCCACCAGCTTCATCGGCCACTCGCCGCCGTGATCGACCCCCTCGGACCAGTCGGCGGCGACGCGGTCCACGTGCGGGACCATCGCCTCCAGCTCCAGGGTCATCTGCGCGGCCATGTGTTGCATCTCCGGGTGGTACGCCATCGTGCGCGTCACCCCGGCCACCGACGTCTTCTTCTTCACCGCCTCGATCGCCAGGTCGCGCGCCCGCTGCGCGATGCCGACGTAGACGTTGGCGAAGGTCGGCTGCGACCAGGCGAAGATGCCGAGCACGAACGGGTCCGCGCCCTCGAAGCCGACCGGCACGACGCGCGC
>DATLHN010000629.1:0-2043 GCA_035539875.1 Armatimonadaceae bacterium | reverse complement strand
GTGGAGAAGGGGGCTCTTTGCGCTTACTACCCGGCGGCGGCGATGCAGTCAATCTCGAAGAGGAGGCCGGGCGGGAGGCAGTTGACCAGCGTCGTGCGGGCGGGGTACGGCTCGGTGAAGTACTCGCGGTAGAGGCGGTTGTAGAGCGGGATGTGTTCGGGGTTCTGGACGTACGAGCGCACCTGTATCACGTCCGCCAGCGTCACCCCGGCGTCGGCGAGGATGCTCTTCAATAGTTCCATCGTGTGGCGGAACTGCGCCTCGAAGTCGTCGCTGACGTACTCGCCCTTCGCGTTCACCGCTCCCTGTCCGCTGACGAATATCTGGTCGCCGTGGCGGCGGTAGGGGCTGATCGGCAGCTTGTGCTCGCTCTGCCCCTCGGCCATCGGGTACTTCACTACTCAGGCCCTCCTTCGGAGACGATAGGCCAGCGCGCGAACTCGCGGACGAACGCCACGACCTCGCGCGCCGCCAGGGAAAATAGTGCCTCACCCTTGGCGGGAGAGGCGTGCTCGGGGAAGCCGTAGGCCCCGGAGCGCGAACTCTGCTCCATGCCCCGCGCGACGAACACCCGGCTCGCGCCCGTGTGGTCCGGCCACCAGAACTCCGAGTCGATGGTGAACCGGCCCGACGGGCGCTCGTCGCGCACCAGGTCGGGACGCAGGCGCTGTATCTGGCTCGTCTCCCACTCGCAGGCGTGCAGGATCTTCTGCTGGCTCCACCCCTCGGCGTCGGCGAGGCGGGCGATTGCGGGCGCGGCGATGTCGAACCAGCTCGCGAAGGTCAGGTACATCTCCGGCATCTCCGCGCGGCGGCGCGTCTGCACCGCGTTCAGCGCGGCCTGCGCCGGGACGGCGTTCCCCGCGTGGGCGTTCAGCAGGAAGACGCGCCGGAAGCCCGCCGAGAGCAGGCTCTCCACGATCTCCGCGAGGACGCGCGTGTACGTTTCAAGGGAGAGGCTGACCGTGCCCGGGAAGGCGAGGTGGTGGTCGCTCGCGCCGACGTAGAGCATGGGGAGGAAGACCGCCTCGTCGCCCAGCTCCGCCTCGGCACGCCGCGCCACCTCCTGCCCGATCAGGCTGTCGGTCAGGAGCGGCAGGTGCCTCCCGTGCTGCTCGAACGATCCGATGGGCACAACGGCTACTTTCGTCGTCAGCGCGGCCACGTCGGGCCAGCGCTGCTCGCCAAGCTGCATGACGGCTACCCTTCCTCCCGGACCGGCTCGGCGTGGCACCGCTCGTACAGGTCCGCCCACTCCGGCGTGCCGTCGTCGAGGCGGAACGAGAGCTTCACGCCGCGCTCCTGCACGGGGTGGTTGCCCGCCAGGAAGTCCTCCCAGCACTGGCGGCCGGTGGCGCTGGCGCGCGACCCGGCCCCGAACTGGAGGTGGGCGAACGGCGACGTCCCGGCGGGCATCGGCTTCTGCATGTAGGCGTAGTGGACGCGACGCCCGCCGGGCCAGGCGACCGTGATGATGTGGCGGCGCATCGGGATGTCGAAGCGGCCCTCCCCGTTCGGCTTCGCCCGCATCCGCTCTATAGCGTCCTCGTCCATGGTGACGCCGATCCCGGGTCCGTCGGGCGTCTTCACCGAGCCGTTGCGGATGGTCAGCGGCTCCGCGATCAGGTCGTCGCTGTAGTTGTTCATGCAGGTGATCGCGGGCCAGCGGGCGTGCGTCAGCACCGAGCCCAGGTGCGACACCATCGCCGTGGTCAGCCCCGCCCCGACCTGCTGGAGGAAGAAGAACTTCTCGAACGCGGCGCTGAGCGTCCCCTGGTTCAGCGTCCCGACAATCGCGCCCGCGACCACGAAGCCGTCGCACACCTCGCGGTGGACGGCGGTGGGGAAGGGCGGCAGGCCGAAGTGGATGGCGATCGGCTTCGCCACCTTGCGCCGCAGGTGGGCGTAGCCTTCGACGTCGCGCTGGGGGATCGGCCCTTCGTAGAGAGCGACCTTCGGCTGTCGGTCCAGCTCCTGGAGGACCGGCGCGGCGTTCGCGGCGCTCAGCAGCATGTCGTTCCAGTCGATGTCGATCTTGTACTC
>DATLHN010000628.1:0-4944 GCA_035539875.1 Armatimonadaceae bacterium | reverse complement strand
GGCCCAGCGGTATACTCCCCCTCCTTCGCCTGCGAGGGAGGGGGTGGCGCGAAGCGCCGGGAGTGGGTGCTCGGGGTGCCCCCAGCGGGTGCTACCCGTACGTGGGCCGCTGTGGCCAGCCCGGGGGCGAGTCCTCGAAGTCTTCCTGACGCCCGTACGGCGTCGTGTCCAGGAGCGAGTAGGCGTCGGTCAGCGACTCGCAGCCGCGGGCGTACGTCGAGTACGTGTGGAAGATCTCGTCCTCCAGGCGGAAGAAGACGCTCAGGCCGTGCGCCTCGCCCTCGTGCTCCACGGGGTCGCGGTAGTTGTACTCCGTGCGCCCGGGGACGTTCTTCTCAAGCGTCGCGTGGAAGTCGTAGTTGAAGTCGCTGCCCAGCGAGCTGTACCACGGGAAGCCCCACCCCTTGCGCTCCCGGTACGCTTCGAGCTTCGGCAGCGGGGCGCGCGAGACGAGCGCGAAGGTCGTGTCGCGCTCGCCCAGCGTCGAAAGGTCGCCCATCGCGTCCACCAGGCCCGTGCAGCCGGGGCAGCCTTCCTTCCAGTCCGGGCCGAACATGAAGTGGTAGACGATCAGTTGGCGGCGTCCCTCGAACAGGTCCGCCAGGCTCGCCCGGCCGTCCGGTCCGTCGAAGGCGTACGGCTTTTCCAGCCGCACCATCGGCAGCCGCCGCCGCTCGGCGCTGACCCGGTCCTTCATCCGCGTCAGCTCCTTTTCGCGGGCGAGCAGCGCGGTGCGGGCCGCCAGCCACTCGTCGCGGGTCGCGATCTTCGGATGCGCCGTCGCCTCCGGTTTCGTCATCGTTTCGCTCATCGTGTTTTCCCTCGTCCTCTTTATCGCCGGGCCGCGCCCGCGGCGAAAGGCTCTTCGCCGGAGCGCAGGGGCCGGAAGCGCAGCGCCGACCAGACGTCGTTTACGGCGACCTGCGCGATCGGGCGCAGGCCGCGCTCGGCGACGACCGGCCAGAGCGTGTCGCGGTTGATGTCGGCCCGATTCCCGGCGCGGGGGTAGGCAACCCACAGCACGCCGGGCCCGGTCAGCAGGGCCTCCCCGCACGCGGCGAGGAGGCCGCGCAGCGCGAAGCCGTCGTCGGCGAAGAGGACCGCGGTCGCCGCCTGCTCCGGGCCGTCCACCAGCGTCACGCCGTCGGGCAGCGGCCCGAGGAGGCCGCGGCGCTCGGGGTGCGACAGGTAGAGGCGCGAGCCCGGCCGGACGAGCATCCTCTCGGCGACGGTCTTCGCCACGGCGGCGGCGCGGCTCGTCATGTTACTTCTTCCGGCGGTAGTGGGCGGTCATGAACTGGTGCCACTCCCCGTCCGGCCCCTGGGCGAACGACTTCAGCACCCGGTGGTCGTCGCTCTCCAGCGTCACGACGTCGCGGTACTTCGCCGTCTTTCCCGCGGGCGCGCCGGGCGACATGTCCGGCCCCTCGGTCTCCAGCGTCAGCGTCTTGCCCGAGGCGTCCCGCTCCCCGGAGTACACCCAGAGGTGCGTCATCATGGAGCCGACCCAGGTGCCGACGTAGCGGCCGGTGGCCGGGTCGTACCCGATCGTAATGATCGTGGTCGCCGCGCCGCCGCCCGGCATCTCGCCCTGCCCCTCGCCCACGACCCAGAGGCCGCCGAGCGAGCGTACCGTCTCGGTCCCGGTGGACCGGTACGGCTCGCCGCCCGCCTCGCAGTTCTGCGCCTCGCCTTCCATCGTCCACTCGCCGACGAACTTCTGGAGCCACTCGTGCTCCTGCTGCGGTTTCGCCATCATTGCCCTGTCGTCTCCTGTCGCGTGTCGTTGTAGTCGTTGCGATCGTCATCGCCCGGGGGAAGCCCCGGCAGCTCGACCACCGGCCGCACCTCGACCGTGCCGATGCGCGCGCCGGGGATGCGCCCCGCGATGTCGACCGCTTCGTCGAGGTCGGCCGCATCGACGAGGAAGTAGCCCCCGAGCTGTTCGCGCGTCTCCGCGAACGGCCCGTCGGTGACGAGCCGCTTTCCGTCGCGCACCCGGACGCTGGTCGCGGTGGACGTCGGCTGCAGCGGGGACGCCCCGAGGTAGTTGCCGCTCGCCTTGAGGTCGTGCGTGAGCCGCGCGGACTCGGCGTAACACTTCTCCCGCGTATCCGGGTCCCACTCGCGCTCCTCTCCGTAGATCAGCAGCAGGTACTTCATGTCTTTCTCCTCGATCCGAACTCCCTCGACACTGTATTGTCGAGGGAGCCTACCCGAAATCGACGCTTTGCGCGCGAAAAATAAAACTTTAGTTTGGGCATCCGATCCGTGCCGCCGTGGACTTCAGTCCACGGCACCCTCGCGTCACCCCAATTCCCCCAGCCTTCGCGCCAGGAACCGCCGCTCCGGCTCCTGACGCGCCAGCGACCGCGCGCGCTCGTAGGCGGCGCGCGCCTCCGCCGTCCGCCCCAGGCGTCGGCACAGGTCCGCCCGCGCGGCATGCGCGAGGTGGTAATCGGACAGCGCGCCCCCCTCCCCCAGCAGCAGGGCGTCGATCAGGGCGAGGCCCGCGGCGGGGCCGTCGCGCATCGCCAACGCCACCGCGCGGTTCAGCGCGACGACGGGCGTGGGGTGCGCCGCCAGGAGCACGTCGTAGAGGGCGACGATCTGCGGCCAGTCCGTCGCCCCCACGTCGGGCGCTTCCGCGTGCACCGCCGCGATGGCCGCCTGGAGGGCGTACGGGCCGATACCTTCCGGCGTCGAGCGGCGGAGCGCGCGCTCGACCAGGGCGGTCCCCTCCCCGATGAGCGCCCGGTCCCAGAGCGAGCGGTCCTGCTCCTCCAGGACGACCAGGTCGCCGGTATCGGGGGACGTCCGCGCGGCCCGGCGCGACTCGTGCAGGAGCATCAGGGCGAGGAGTCCCGCCGCCTCCGGCTCGTCGGGCATCAGGGCGACGAGCAGCCGGCCGAGACGTATGGCCTCGGCGCTGAGGTCGGCGCGGGTCAGCGAGTCGCCCGCCGAAGCCGCGTACCCCTCGCCAAAGACCAGGTAGACGACCGCGAGGACCGCGTCCAGGCGCTCCGGGAGGTCCTCCGGCGACGGCACCCGGTACGGGATGCGCTCGTCGCGGATCTTCGCCTTGGCGCGCACGATGCGCTGGGCGAGCGTGGCCGGGGCGGTCAGGAACGCGCGGGCGATCTCCTCGGTGGTGAGGCCGCACACCTCGCGGAGCGTCATCGCCACGCGCGCCGCGGGCGGGAGCGACGGGTGGCAGCAGGTGAAGATGAGGCGGAGCCGGTCGTCGTCGATGGCGGCGGCGTCGCCGGGATCGTCCTCGAACGCGCCGGGGAGCGGGGCGGCGGGGCGGGCCGCGGCGGTTCGCGATTCGGCGTGCAGGTCGCGGGCGATCTGCGACAGCGCGGCGTCGTAGCGGGCGCGGCGGCGCAGGGCGTCGATCGCCTTGAAGCGCCCGGCGGAGACCAGCCAGGCCCGGGGGTTGGCGGGGACGCCCGCCCGCGGCCACTGCTCGACCGCCGCCGTGAACGCCTCCTGGAGCGCCTCCTCGGCGAGGTCGAAGTCCCCGACGAGGCGGACGAGGGTGGCGAATACCCGGCGCGAGTCGGCGCGGTAGACGTCCTCGACGGCCTCGTGCGCGGCTGCGACGGGGTTGTGGCCCGTCATTTCCTGTCACACGCCGGTTGCAGTCCGGCCCGGTCTTGCATATCCTGCCTAGTCTACGCCGGGCGCGCCGGGACCGGAAAGCATAAACGCGCAAAATGCAAAACAATCGAAAAACGGCTGGCAGGGGCGGCGTGGCTCCGACCGCCGGTATCGGCACGCGGAATTCGTCGTACCCCGCCCGTAAAAGTCAGGTTATAATGACGACTGAATACACTAATGTGCCCGCGTGAAAAGACCGGGGCCGTTAGAGTGCCCGGTTGGGATTTTCTTTAGAAGAGGCCAGACAATGATCGTTTCGCCGAGTCGCCAGCGCCGGATACCCGCTCACGGGAGACACACCGCTTTCACGCTGATCGAACTCCTCGTAGTGATCGCCATCATAGCGATCCTCGCCGCCATACTCTTCCCGGTCTTCGCCCAGGCGAGGGACAAGGCCCGCCAGTCCGCCTGCCTTTCCAACGCCCGGCAGATCGGCCTCGCCGTCGCCCAGTACACCCAGGACTACGACGAGATGTACCCGTCGATCGACTTCTCCAAGTACCTGGTCCTGGTCCAGCCCTACGCGAAGAACGAGGACATCTGGAAGTGCCCCAACCAGTCCGGGCTCTACACAATCCCGGCGCAGGCGGGGGCGTATAACCCGCCGATGTCGCGCACGATCGACATCAGTTGGGCGGGGAACGGCAACGTCTTCGGCGGGTGGGACAACTCCACGACGCCGGCCTCCACCCCCAAGCCGATCTCCCGGGTGAACGACCCGGCGGGTACGGTCCTTCTGGCCGAGAGCCTGGTGCGCGACCCCGCGCCCGCCACGGGGAACGTCGCCGAGTCCGCGTTCGAGGCGTGCATGGACGTGCGCCACGTCTGGTACTTCCGCGACTACAAGACGGCCCCGACCGGCACCTGGCCGAGCGGCGCGGTCGGCGGAGGCCGCCTGGCGGCGCGCCACGGCTACGGCATGAACGTGATCTGGGCCGACTACCACGCCAAGTGGGTCAAGAACCCGCCGGAGGACTGCGCCGCCTGGACCCCGCTGGTCGAGCCGGGCTTCCGGAAGATCAGTACCAGCTACACCAACATCGGCTGCCGCCCCGTCGGGACGGACACCAACTACTGCCGCTTCAACTGAATCGCGCCACCGCCGGTACGGGCCGGGAGCGCGGGGTGGATGCCCACCCCGCGCTTCCGGCCTAACCCTATTCGGGCGGGCGGCGCACGACGAGCACGGAACACTGGGCGTAGCGCACCACCTTCTCGGAGACGCTGCCGAGCAGGAAGCGGTCGACCGCCGAAAGGCCCGTCGCCCCCACCACCAGCAGG
>DATLHN010000627.1:0-5089 GCA_035539875.1 Armatimonadaceae bacterium | reverse complement strand
TGCTGTACGACGCGCTGACCTGCCCGAAGGCGTTCCTGCGCTTCACCGCGGAGGAGGGCGCGGGCGACCACTGCGAGATGCCGGCGCGCGCCCTGTTCAGCCAGCGCGCCTTCGACTGGCTCGACGAGACGCTGGCGAGGGTCTGAAAGCCGCCGCTTCGGACAGGGGTCGCGCCGGAAAACGCGGGGCCGCGGGTAGAATCGGGTTGGGGCCGGCCGCGGCGCGCGCGCGCGGGCTGGTCCGCGAACGCAATGAACCCCTGGACGACGAAATACCCCATCGCGGCGGTTGCCGTCATGACCCTGTTGACTCCGCGCCCCGGCGGCGCACAGACCCTGCCCGCTCATCCGCCGCCTGCCAATCTTCACACACTGCCTGAGGGACTGGGTCACGCGGTATCCGGCCCCTCAGGCGGCAGGTCAAAGCCGCGCTCCCTTAACGACACCCGAGCTTGCGAATTGATCAACTGGTGGAATAGTTCTACGGTAGGCAACGGATACGCGACCCGATTGGCGTAAACGTAGAATCGTCCTTGATCCGAGTGAACGACAAATAATTCGTTCAACCGGATGGTTCCGCTGACCGCCTGCAGATTGAAAGCAAAATCCGCGAGAGCGCCATCGTCGGCGGCCAGAAACACCGCGTTCGTACAGACCAGTGGCAGGTTCTCCCAGTGAACGCTGGAGAACTGAATCTCTGCTTTACCACGTTGCATTTCTGGACAAACAATCCCCATAAGGCCGTGGCCGGCAATTCGAAATGCCCTCACGATCGTCTTGCCGTCCAATTCCTGGAGTATCGGCAACATCTCAGCGATTTTGCCGACGTTGATTCTCCTATTCCTTTTCCTGAAGAGCGACAACATAACAGTTACTATGTTCCGATAACAAGAACGATTCAGATCCGGCAGCGAGCAACCTCGATCTGCAGGCAACGCGATCCAGCCCAATGCCCGCTCAGCGACAAATCATACCCGGGATTAGCCGCTTCGTCGTCGGGTACGGCCTCATTAGGCCGGTAGGTGCGGGCCGGGAACCGTTTGCCGGGTGGGTACAATCTGCCCGGGGGACGACATGACCGCCCGACTACGCAGCAGCAGCCGATTTCTCCTCGCGGCATTACTACTTATGGCTATGCGACCGTCGCCTTCCGGTGCGCAGCAGTACACCCTGCCCGCCTCGCTTCCGCCGATGCCGAGCGTGCCCGCGCCCCGGCCGCCCGGCTCGGTCGTGATGGGCGACCCGGACGCCGTCCCCGAGACGAAGCTGGACTTCCCCATCGCGGCCGGACCCTACCAGCCGACGTGGGAGTCGATCGCGGCGACGCACCCCGGCGCGCCGGACTGGCTGCGCGAGGCGAAGTTCGGCATCTGGGTCCACTTCGGCGCGCAGGCCGCCGGGCGCTCCGGCGACTGGTACGCCAAGCGGCTCTACGACCAGGACGGCCGCGGCGGCAAGTACCGCCACCACTACGACAACCACCTCAGGAACTTCGGGCACCCCTCCGAGGTCGGCTACAAGGACGTTCTCCGGACCTGGAACCCGGAGAAGCTCGACCCGGCCGCGCTGGTGAAGACCTACCACGACGCGGGCGCGCGCTTCCTGTTCCTGCTCGGCGTCCACCACGACAACTTCGACAACTGGGACTCGAAGTACCAGCCGTGGAACTCGGTCAACCTCGGGCCGAAGCGCGACCTGCTGCGCGAGTGGACCGTCGCCGCGCGCAAGGCCGGGATGCGCTACGGCGTGACGTTCCACCACGAGTACACCTGGTGGTGGTACCAGACCGCGTTCGGCAGCGACGCGACCGGCCCGAAGGCGGGCGTCCCCTACGACGGCCGCCTCACCCTGGCCGACGGCAAGGGCAAGTGGTGGGAGGGCTACGACCCGCGCCTGCTCTACACGACCGACCTGCGCGAGTACCAGGGCCTCGACGTCGAGTTCGCGCCAGCGGGCGGCATCTTCACCCACCACCAGGAGTACGCCCGCTGGTACGCGGCGTGGTGGGCGTACCGGATGCTGGACGTGATCGAGAACTACGACCCCGACTTTATCTACACCGACGGCAACTCGACGCAGCCGTTCTCGGGGCGCAAGAGCGGCACCGGCATGAAGTCCGACGCGCTCCCGCGCGTGCTCGCGCACTACTACAACCGGACGCTCGCGCGGCGCGGCGCGGTCGACACGTTCGGCATCGTCAAGTTCCTCCCGGCCACGAACGGGGTCGTCGGCACGAAGGAGGGGGTCATCCCCCCGGAGATCAAGACCGACCAGCCCTGGATCGGCGAGACGGCCGTGGGCGACTGGTTCTACGCCCCGGGGTTCGTCTACGACGCGGGCGCGGTGGTGCGCTACCTGCTGGAGAACGCCGCGCGCGACGGCGCGACCGCGATCTGCGTCTCCCTGCTGCCGGACGGCTCGCTGGACGAGGGGAGCCGCCGGATGCTCCGGGAGGTCGGCGACTGGATGCGGGTCAACGGTGAGGGCATCTACGGCAGCCGCGCCTGGGTGCGGCTCGGCGAGGGCGAAACGGTGGACGGCAAGCTGCGCGTGCTGCCGAACGGGAAACTCGGCCAGCGGCAGGCCGACTTCCGGTTCGGCCCGCGCGACTTCCGCTTCACGGTCGGCAAGAGCGGCGCGCTCTACGCCTTCTGCATGACGGTGCCCGCGCCCGGCTCCGAGGTCCGGATAACGTCCCTCGGGACCGACGCCGGACTGCGCGACGAGCCGATCCGCGCCGTCACCCTGCTCGGCAGCAGCGGCGGCGACGCCCGCCTGGAGTGGCGGCAAGAGGCGGACGCGCTCGTCGTGCGCTGCCCGCCCCGGATGCCCCAGAAGATCGCCGCCGCCTTCAAGATCGAGTAGCCCTCCGTTCCGCCAAGACCCCCTCCCCCGGTATTTCTCCCACCCGCAATCGGACCTGGCACGAATCCTGCTGACTGAAAGTTAGCCTGCTAAATTACGGTTTTATCGAACGACGGGCGGGCGAACCCGGTACGGGTACAGGGGGAGAGATGCAGAAAATGCGCCAGAGAACGGCCCGACGCCGGGCCGCCGCGGGGAGCGCGGCAAGAGCGGCGGCGGTACTGCTCGGCGGCCTGACCGCCTTCGCGGCGGCGGCGGCGGCCCCGCGCGCGGCACGCGCCCAGAGCGGCAGCCTCGTAACCACCTTCGCGGGCGCCCACGGCGAGCACGGCACGATGTTCGACCTGACGGCCAGCCGGGACCTCACCGTCACCGGCTTCGCCGTCCACACCGCCACCGCGAACGACTACCGCATCCGCGTGTACTGGAAGTTGGGATCCTACGCCGGCTTCGAGTCGCAGAACGGCGCGTGGACGCTGCTCGGCCAGCAGCACGTGACCGGCCTCGGCCAGGGCGCCGAGACCGCGGTGGGCGTCGGCGGCCTCGGGCTGCTGGCGGGCCAGACGTACGGCCTGTACGTCGTCAACGGCGACTCGGTGGACGCCAAATCGGGCAGGGAAAACCTGATCCACTCGGACACGCTGGAGGCGTTCGCCAACGCCGACCTTTCGCTGACGCCCGGCGTCGGGGTGGACTTCGGCACCAACGGCTTCAACGGCTCGACCGTCTCGCCGCGCACGTGGAACGGGCGCGTCCACTACGAGTCGGGCCTCGGCCGCGCCACCACGCTCGCGGTAGCCGTGCCCGAGCCGGGCACCGCCGCGCTGCTCGCGCCGGCGGGTTTCGCAGCACTGCTCGGCGCGAGCGCGAGCGCCGCCGCCCGGCGCCGCCGCCGCGCCGGGAGCTAGCCGCGCCGGGCGTCTAACTCCCGGCACTAGCGACGGGCGGAGGGCTGGGCGCGGTACCGGCGTCCCGCCGCGCCCCCCGCCCCGCGCGCCAGCTCTTGCGTCAGGAGCGCGGCCGGGACCTCGTAGCACCCGGTCGCGTTCTGCCCGGCCCACAGGGGCGAGAAGTCGCCGCTCCCGCGGCTCTCCGCGCGGGCGCGCAGGGCGGCGACGGCCGGGGCCGCTAGGGGGAACGCCGGGGCAGCCGCGCTGATCGGCCCCATCTCCCGGACGAGGCGGTTCACGACGGCGCGCGCGGGGCGGCCGGTGAAAAGGTTGGACAGGGCCGTCACGCGCGCCGCCTCGCCCTTCAGGGCCGCCCGGTGCACGGCGCTCGTGTCGGCCTCAGGGCACAGCAGGTAGGCGGTACCCACCTGCACGCCGGCGGCGCCCAGTGCCAGGGCCGCGGCGACGCCCCGCGCGTCCGCGACGCCGCCCGCGGCGATGACCGGGACCCTCACCGCCCGCGCGACCTGCGGGAGCAGCGCGAACGTGCCCGACTGGGTGTTCAGGTCCTCCGACAGGAACATGCCGCGGTGGCCGCCGGCCTCCAGCCCCTGCGCGATCACGGCGTCGACCCCGCGCGCCTCCAGCCAGAGCGCCTCCTCCACCGTGGTCGCGGTGGACAGGACCTTCGCGCCCCAGCCGCGCACCCGGGCCAGCAGGTCCGGCGCGGGCAGGCCGAAGTGGAAGCTCACCGCCGCGGGCCGGAACTCCTCCAGCACGTCGGCCGCGTCGTGGCCGAAGGGGGCGCGCCCCGGCCCCGCGGGCAGGCCGGCGCCCGGGTCGACCCCGAGCTCGGCAAAGTACGGCGCGAGGGCCGCCCGCCAGGCCGCCTCCCGCTCGGCGCTCGGGGCGGGCGGGGCGTGGCAGAAGAAGTTGGCGTTGAACGGCCCGCCCCCGGTCCGCGCGCGCAGGCTCGCCAACTCCCGGCGCAGGGCGTCCGGGTCGAGCAGGGCGCAGGGGAGCGAACCGAGCCCGCCCGCGCCGCAGACCGCCGCCGCGAGCGCGGCGCCCTGGACGCCGGCCATGGGCGCCTGGACGATCGGCACCGGTATCCCCAGGAGTTGCTCCAGCGTCGCCATGTATCCGTTCCGTTCGTTCCCCGTCCGCGCGCTCGCCGTCCCGCCCGCCCCGCCTGCCCTATCAGGCGGGCGACTGCGCCCCGCTAGCCGCTAGCCGCACGCGCCCAGGCGGGTTCGGCGGCGCGGGCGGCATCGGCCACGGCTTCTCCCTGATGCTAGCCTGCTGCGAGCGCGTTTACCTGCGCACCGGGCGGAC
>DATLHN010000626.1:0-2100 GCA_035539875.1 Armatimonadaceae bacterium | reverse complement strand
GGGCGGCACGGTGCGGCTCTGGGACCCGGGGACGGGGCGGGAGATGCGGGTGCTCCGACAGGGCGGCGCGGTGCGGCAGGTGGCGTTCCGCCCGGACGGCCGGGTGCTGGCGACCGCGGGCGACGACGGCAGCGTCCGATTCTGGGACCCGGCGACCGGGAAGGCGCTGCGCCGCCTGGCCGGGCACGTCCCGGTGCTGTCGGCGTGCTTCAGCCGGGACGGGAGCCGCCTCGTGACCGGGACGCAGGACGGGACGGTCGAGTTCTGGGACGTCCGCGCGACCGCGGATGCCGCGGACGGCGTCGGCGTCGGCGTCGGCGAGCCGAGGCTTCTCGGGACGCTTTCCGGTCACGCCGGGCCCGTCTGGGCGGTCGCGTACGGTCCGGACGGGCGGTGGGTCGGCTCGGCGGGCGAGGACGGGACGGTGCGGCTCTGGGACGCCGCGACGCGCGCGGCGGCGCGCGAGGGCGGCGGCGTCCTGAGCGCGCACGAGGGCGCGGTGTGGGACCTCGCGTTCGGCCCCGACGGCAGGACGCTGGCGACGGTCGGCTCGGACGCCACCTTGCGGCTGTGGGACGTCGGGGCGGACGGCGTCGCCCCCGACAGGAGGCCGCTGACCCTGCGCGGCGCGGTCAACGGGGCGATCTGGGGGGTGCGGTTCCGCCCGGACGGGCGGCGACTGGCGACCGCCGGTCAGGACCGGGCCGTGCGACTTTGGGACCTTTCCCGCACGCGCGCGACGCTGTCGGAGGACGCAAGGGCGCTCCTCGCGCAGGCCGAGCGGGAGAGCGGCCTGCGCCTCGTAGACGACGACATCGAGGTGGCCGCGAACCCCGCGAAGTATTAAACCGGTTTGGGCCTTGACCGCCGCCGCGTTTTCGCTTACAATGACGCACCACGGTCGGCGTCCGCGCCGTGACCGTTTAAACCGGTTTGAAGGGGGGAAGGGCGCGGTGAAAACGAAGACGACCCTCGCGCACGCGAACCGCGCGGCGGCGGCGGGCGCGGCGCGGGCGACGATGCTCGACATCGCGCGGCACCTCGGACTCTCCAAGGGGACCGTCTCCCTCGCGCTCAACGACGCCCCGGGGGTGAACGCCGAGACCCGGCGGCGGGTCAAGGAGTACGCGCAGGCGGTCCGCTACCGGCCCAACCAGCTCGCCCGCGCCATCCACACCGGGCGCAGCCAGCTCGTCGCCGTCGTCCTCGCGCGCCTCACCGACTCGTTCTTCGAGGAGATCGTCCAGGGCATCGAGAACGTCGCCTCGCGCCGGGAGTACGACGTCATCGTGGCGTCGGTCTCGGGGGAATCCGCGCAGGAGCGGGCGAGGGCCGCGGAGTCCCTGGTGGACCGGCTGATCGGGCGGCAGATCGACGGCCTCATCGGCAGCGAGCTGACGCTCCCCGAGTCCGCCCGCGCCCTGCTGGCGGACGGCGGGGTGCCGACCCTCTACCTCGGCCCGGAACCCCTGCCCGGGAAGACCTCGGTGACCGTGGACCACGCGCTCGGCGGCCGGCTCGCGGCCGAGCACCTGTGGGACCTCGGCCACCGGCACGTCCTCTTCGTCGGCGCGAACGAGCGTTATTCGCGCCTGCGGCTCGCGGGGGCGCGGGCGGTCTTCGAGGAGCGCGGGGGCGCGGCGGCGAGCGGGGTGGACTGGTGCCTGGAATCGCGGACCCTGAGCCGCGGCGCGCTCGACGTCGAGGGCGCGTACTTCGCGGTGGCGAGCCGCCTCCACCTGCGCCCGCGCGGGGACTTCACGGCGCTTTTTTGTTCGAGTGACCTGCTCGCGGTGGGCGCGTGCAAGGCGATCCTCGACGCGGGCCTGTCGATCCCCGGCGACCTTTCCGTGGTGGGCTACGACGACCTGCGCTGGACGCGCCTGCTCACCCCGTCCCTGACGTCGGTCCACCAGCCGCAGGTCTCGCAGGGCGAGGCCGCGATGGAGATCCTGCTGGCGCGCATCGAGGGCGGGGGCGAGGGGGGACCGTCGGCGCTGCCGGGAAGCCGCCTGCTGGAGCCGCGTCTCGTCGCCCGCGACTCGTCCGGTCCCGCGCCGCCCGCCCGCCGCCCGACTTAAACCGGTTAAAGCGTTGACA
>DATLHN010000625.1:0-2967 GCA_035539875.1 Armatimonadaceae bacterium | reverse complement strand
CGGAATTCCTAACGATTCTTTAACGCCCGTGGCTTATACTGGCTCTGGTAACGACGGGCATCTGCAAAGGAGTAGGTCACGATGCGTAGGATTCTGATGACAGCCGCCGCGCTGTCTCTGCTGGTGAGCGCCGCCGGTCCCGCGGCGGCGCAGGGCGGCAAGGCGAAGGCGAAACCGGCCGCGAAGCCGCAGGCAGCGGCAGCGGCGGCGAAGCTCACGACCACGGAACTCCCGGACGGAACCGGGACCATCGGCTTGCCCGCCGGATGGAGGATCACCGAGGCGTACCGCGGGACGGTGTGGGCGCGGGGTCCGCAGAGCCAGCAGGTGACGATGGGCCACGCCTTCGTCATCAGCCGGCCCGACCACCCCGCCAACCAGCTCGGCATCCCCACCGGAGCGGCCATGGCCCGCGACGGCGACCTGGCCGGCGCGCTGAAGAGCGTGCTGGAAAAGGCGGACAACCGCCTCATCAGCCTCCGGGCGATGCCCGCCCCCTCTGGCCTGCAGGGCGTGCCCGCCGTGTTCTTCTCCTACGAACTGGAAGCGCGGGGCAAGCGCCTCGCGGCGATCGGGTACTTCACGTCCATCGGGGCGGGCGGCGACCAGACGCTTCCCTACTGGCAGCTGTACGTTTCCGCGGTGATGGCCCCCATGGAGAACTTCATGAAGGAGCTGCCCACGATGATGGCGATGTGGAACTCCTGGAAGCCCAACGGCCAGAAGCCGCGCGAGGGCAGCGCCGGGGCGATGATCGACGAGACGATCAAGGACAGCACCCGGCGGCGCGCGCAGACGCTCAAGGAGCAGCAGGAGATGTACGACCGGATGAACGAGAAGTTCAAGCAGGTCATCGCCGGGCCGTAGCGGAACGCATCGGCAGGCAGCGGCGGCGTCGACGGTCTATCGGCGCCGCCGTTTGCATTTTCGCCCCGCCCCCCGTTAAAAAGTTAACGTTAAGGTCTTGACACCCCTCGTCTATCGGTGTTAATATTTTAGCGTCATGAAGAAGACGCGAGACGCCGGGACCTACCTCAGCCCGCGCGAGCAGCAGGTGATGGAGCTGGTCTACCAGAGCGCCGCCGGGGAAGGCATTCCGGCGGCCGACGTCGAGGCGGCGCTCGGCCTGTCGAACTCGGCGGCGCGCACGTTCCTGCGCATCCTGGAGCAGAAGGGCCACCTGACGCACACCGAGGCGGACGGCGGTCGCTACCTCTACCACCCCACCCGGCCCCGCGAGAGCGCGGCGGCGCAGGCGCTGGCGCGGGTCGCGCGGACGTTCTTCGGCGGCTCGCCGACGCGGGTGATGGCGACCCTCCTTTCGCAGGACGAAACGAAGCTTTCCGCCCGTGAGCTTGCCGAGCTTCAGACGATGATCGAGAAGGCGCGCGCCGCGGAAGAGCGGCAATAAGGGGGGCGACGCGATGGACAACAACTTTCTGATCGACCTGACGGTGCGCGGCCTGTTCGTGTGCGGCGCGTGGTGGCTTTTGCGCCGCCGCCTGGTGCGCCGCGGCGCGTCCGCCGCCGCCCGCCACGCCTGCGGAGTCGCCGCGGTCTGGGCGCTGCTCCTGCTCCCGCTGCTGACGCTCGCGCTCCCGTCTTCCTCCGCCCCGGCCGCGCTGCCGGTGACCCTGCCGGTGACCCTGCCGATGCCGCCCGCACCGCCTACGCCACCCGCACCGCCCACGCCGCCACTGTTCGCCGCGCCCGTCGCGGTCCCGCCGATCACGGGCGCGGCGACCGTCGGGCCAACCGCCGGGGCGACGCTCGGCGCACTCTACCTGCTCGCGGCCGGGGTGCTGCTCGCGCGGCTCGCGCTGTGCGTCGGCGGCGCGGTCCGCCTGCTCCGGACCGGCCGCCCGGTGCTGCCCGGCGAGCGCCTGGACATGCTGTTCCAGGACGCGGCCCGCGAGATCGGGACGAGAAGTGAGGGCATCGGCGGCGCGGCGCGGCTCCGCGTCACCGACGCCGTCGCGACCCCGATGACGGCCGGGCGCACCGTGCTGCTTCCCGCGGACGCCGCGCACTGGGCCGACGACCGCCTCGACGCCGTGCTGCGCCACGAGCTGGCCCACGTCCGGCGAAGCGACTGGCGGCACCTCGTCTGCGCCGAGGTCGCCTGCGCGCTGTTCTTCGTCAACCCGCTGGCCTGGCGTCTCGCCCGGACCCTGCGCGCCGACGCCGAGAAGGCGGCCGACGACCGGGTGCTCACCTCGGGCGTAGCGCCGACGGAGTACGCGTCGCACCTGCTCGCCCTAGCCGCCGCCGGATAGGAGGAAGAAGACGATGACGGTTTTTCGACGGTGGTTCGCGCCGCTGACGGTCGGCATGACCAACGAATACGACCTGCGCGGGCGTCTCGAATCGATCCTGACCCCGGGCGCGGCGGGACGATCAGCCCGCGCGCCGCTGCGCCGCCGCCAGGCGTTCGCGCTCGGGGCCGGGGTGGCTACCGTCCTGCTCCTCGTTTCGCTGGTGAATCCGGGCGGGACGGCGTACGACCGGACCTGGGGACCGAACTCGACGTTTCGGACGACGCGCGCCTTTTCCGCTTCCGGCGCGGCCGATTCGGGCGAGTTCTTCGAGGCGTCCGGCGGCATGGCCCTCCGGCGCGGGCGCGACACCACGGTGGAGTACTCGGACAACCTGCTCTGCTGGACTCCGGTGCTGACGGCGCGGACGGTGCCCTTCGGCAGCGTCCCGGCCCGGGTCGAGTCCGTCCAGACATTCGGCGGCAGACGCTACACGCGGTTCGCGTTCCCCGGCGTCAGCCCGCGGCGCGTCCGCAGCCTCCACGTCCGCTACGACCGCCGGACCGGCCCCTTCGTCCGCCCCCGCGAACCCGCCCGGGTCGCCGCCGACGTCGGCGGGGTCGTCATCGACTCCGCGCGGTAGCGGGTACGATAGGGCATCCTTCCCGCGCTCTTTCAGGACACACGCATGGAATACCGCATACTCGGGCGG
>DATLHN010000624.1:0-12805 GCA_035539875.1 Armatimonadaceae bacterium | reverse complement strand
ACTCCCTGCCCGGTCGCGGGGGTCGTCGGCGGGGACTGCTGCTCCTGCGCCCGCGCCGCCTGACCCCCGAACAGAACGGCGGCAGCGGCGCCGGCCGCGCAGAGCGCCAGGATCGCCCGGGAGCGCCGCGGCGCGGCGGCGGCGGCCTCCCCCGGAGTCGCTTCCGTCTCGAACGTGTCTGCTGCTGTACTCACTTGTCCTCTACTCCCTCCCTGCCTTCGTCCCCGCCTGCCGGGGCGTCGCCCCCGTCCGTCATCTGCTGCTCGACGCGGGCAAGTCCCTCGCGAAAGGCGTCCATGAACTCGCGCAGTGCGTCGATCTTGCAGAGCATGAGGGCGTGCTTGGCGGGGTCCGCGAGAATCAGAATCTTGTCGCCGGGGGCGATGCCGAATCGACGCCGGGCGTCGGCCGGGATGACGACCTGCCCCCGCTCGCCCACGGTCACGGCCCCGTAGAAGCGCTCCTCCCAGGAGTCCTCCCGCGGGCGCTTGCCGTTTCCGCCGCCGTTATTGCCTGCTCGTCTGGTGCTTCTGGCCATGTTTATCCCGCCGTCAACGGATTCCGTATGAAATACATGAAACAGCATACCGCATGGCCGTCACAAAAATCATCGGTGCCTTCCACGTCTACATGGGATCGTGAGGGCTTGTTCCCGCAAATTAATCGTTTGATTGAGACAGGCGGACGCTCCGGCCGGGGTAAAATAGTTTATGGATTATTTTTCTTATCCGTGATAAATCTTAATCCATAAGATATTTCGGAGTATAAGGGGAATCGAGGGCAATGTCAAGCGGCGAACTCGGACCGCCGCCCTGTTTCCGGAACGGCCCGGAACGAACGGCGGCGGCAACGGGGCCTGCGGAAGTTAAGGACCGGGGGGAACTCCTGGAGGCGCTTCAGCATGCCTGCCGGGACATCGGGGCGGCGACGATCATGTTCCACCACTCCGTGGCGGAGCGGCTCGGGCTGAACGCGACCGACCACAAGTGCGGGGATATTTTGTTCCGCAGCGGGCCGCTGACCGCGGGGGACCTTGCGGAGCGGACGGGGCTGACGACGGGCGCGATCACGGCGGTGATCGACCGGATGGAGAAGGCGGGGTTCGTGCGGCGCGAGCGGGACGCGGAGGACCGCCGCAAGGTGATCGTCCACCCGAACTGCGAGCGAATGAAGCAGGAAGTCGCCCCGCTGTTCGCCTCGCTGGCGGAGGAGGTCAACGCCCTTTGGGCGACCTACACCGACGAGCAACTCGCCCTCGCGCTCGACGTCATGCGCAAGACCGGCGCGGCGCTGTACGCGCAAACGGTGCGTCTGCGGGACGAGACGGAAGCCGCTGCCGCGGCGGCCGACCCCGGCGAGTAGGCGTGGTCGGCCGCCGCGGCCTCGTCAGCCCTTCGGCAGCGGGGCGGCGGCAGCAGTCGGGGTCCAGGCGGAAACGACCTCAAGCCGCCCGGCCCCCGGGCGGCTTTCTGCGGCGTAGTTGCCGGGGGCCGGGCGTCGGACCGCCGCCGCTCCCCTGTCTCCCTCGGCGAAGGTGCCGCCCGTCAGGAGGAGCTTGACGTCTCCCCCCTTGCGCCGCACGCACAGGACGCGGGCGTCGCTGCTCCAGCCGAGCGCCTTCCAGGGCTTCCCGGCCCCGCCGTGCGCCACGAACACGGTGGTCACGGCCCCGTCGGCGTGGCGCACCTCGGCGGCGGCGGTGTCCGCCTCCCCGGTGGGCAGCCAGCGTACCGACTCCGGCCGGTTCGGCCACCCTTCGAGGGCGTAGGCGACGGCGAAGTCGGCGCCCTCTCCCTCCTGCCGAGCGAGAGCCATCTGGCCGTCGTCCGGGCCGCGCGCGACGGTGACGGACTGCCCGGGCGCTCCCGCGAGCGCGGCCCGGAACCCGCCGACCTTCGTCTGCCACACCCCTTCCCAGCCGCGGTCGGCCGGGCGCTTCGCCTGGAGGACCCGCAGGTGCTGGTACCCGTCGCGCGTCCCGAGCGTGGCGGCACTCGCGGCGGCGGCGGCGGGTATTCCCGCCAGGGCGCCCTGGAAGCGCAGGGTGCGATCCCAGGTTCGCCGGAACCCGCTGCTGCCGCGGAACAGGTCGATCACCGCTTCGGGGGTGACCACGACGGTACGGTCCAACAGCGCGCCGGGGACGGAGGCGGTGGTGCGGGCGCGCATCACGCGGAACGCGGGCGTGTCCTCGAAGACGAGAAGTTCCCCTTCGGAGGGGACCTGGGAGGTTTCGTCCACGGTCATGGTGTTGTGGGCGACCGTGCGGGTGGACCACTCGGGGTGGAGCGGGTCGTCGTAGCGGTATAGGCGCGGCTCGCCCCCCATCTCGTCCCCCTTCCCGTCTTCGCCCGCGGCGTACAGGACCAGGTTCAGCTTGTCGGGGTGGCCGTGGACGCCGCCGTGGGGGCCGTAGTCCATCAGGGCGTAGGCGCGGGGTCCGCGCAGGACGGCGTAGCCGAGGCTCTCGAAGACCGTGCTCGTGAGGGAGCCGGCCCGCGTCTCCGGCAGCGTGTCGAAGAGTCGGGCAGGGAAGTAGAGCGCCTGCGACAGGTGGAGCTGGCGCGGGGAGGCGTTGACCAGGAACGCGTACGCCGGGTCGCCGTAGCGCAGGTAGGCGTAGTCGTACGCCATAGTGGACCAGTCGCCGAAGCGCGTCCGGCCGGAGTCGTTGATCCCGGGCGCGCTGCCGTCGGGGTAGGCGTAGCGCAGCGGGGAGTCGAACAGGCGCTTGAGCCGGTTGCCGTCGAAGCTCCACAGGTCGATGCCCTGACGGGCGGCCGTCTCCACCCCGCCGACGAGCGCGGACAGGGCGAAGAACTGGTAGCCGATCGCCCCCTCGTTCCACATGCCGTCCGACCCGATGCCGTTGGCGAGCAGGCGGCGGAAGTCCGCCGCCGCCAGGTCCTTCAGTCCCGGGTCGTCCATGACCGCGCCCGCCATCATCGTGGCGGCGTTGTAGAAGAGCAGCCAGTTCGACGCCCCGCCCTTCGGCGGCGGCGCGGTGCGCCAGTTCGGGTCGTCCCGGTCGCGGGCGGCGACCTCTGCCGCCGGGTCCTTGCTGCGGATGAAGGCGATCGCGGGGCGGATCAGGCGGGTCTCGACGCTCTCGCGGTCCTCGACGGTGAGCGCGCCGCTGTCGTAGACGTAGTCGTACGCCTGGATCAGGGGGATGAGCCACATCGCCTCGGAGAGCCGCTGGGACATCACCTTGCCGGTGTCGTTGGCGTTCACGCCCTTGTGCTCGGGATAGTCCGCGTAGCGCTGGGCGTAGCCGCGCAGGATCTCGGCTGCCCGGCGCGCGTACGCCCCGTTCCCGGTGAGGGCGTAGGCGATGCCGAGGCTCCCGGCGTTCAGCGAAAGGCGGTCGTGCCGCGCGGCGACCTGATCCCCGGCGCGCTTCAGCTGCGAGAGCGGGCCTTTCGGGTCGGGGAAGGCGGGCGGCGACGCGAGCGCGGCGTCCGCCACCCCGAGGAGACCCTTCAGGGCGGCGCGTCCGCGCTCCGACTTCGGAAGCTGCGCCTTCAGCTCGGCGACCTCGGCCGGGGTGAGCAGGAGGCGGGGGTGCTCCCCCGGACGCGCCGGGGCGGGCAGGCGAACGGGCGCGGCCGGTGAGGGGGGCGGCCCCTTGCCGCCCGCCGTCGCCTCGCTCGCGCCGGGCACGTGTACGAAGGAAGGTCCTGCCGCCGCGGCCCCGGCGGGGAGCGCGAACCGGGCGTCGAGGTCCGCGGTGGTGAGGACGGCGATCTCGCCCAGTCCGCCCCAGTTCACGGCGGGGTCCGGCGCGTGGTCGGACAGGACGGTGACGCGGACGACGCGCGCCTCCCGGCCGCCCAGGGACACCTCCTGCCAGGCGGGGCGGCGCTTCTCGGGGCGGCGCAGCTCCAGGGCGTGCCGGACGGGCGGTCCGCCGTCGAGGGAGACTTCCACCTCGCGCGGGGCGCGCTCCCGGGCGTAGTCGGAGTGCGCGAAGGCGACGGCCCGGACGGGAACGGCGAAGGGCAGCTCGACGGTGAAGGTGTACGGCGGATCGCCGCGCAGGACGCAGCGCGAGTGGACGTTCCCGTCGAAGGTGGCTTCGGGGGGCGTGCCGGGGTCGTGGCTCCCGCCGGGACCGCCCGGCGCGACACTCACGCGCGCGCCGTAGCGCGCCTGGGCGGCGTTGGTAGTCTTCCCGCCCTCCCCGGGCGACCCCGCCCGGGGAGGGTCACCCGCGCCCGCGCCCGCCGCTACGGCCGCCGCGGAGAGTGCGGCGGCCGCAGCGGCGGCGACGGCGGCGACAGTGAGGGGCGCGGCGCGCTGGCGGCGGGTCGGGTCGTTCGCGGTGTCGGATCGATTTGTCGTGGGCATGGGGGTAGTTTAGAAAGCGGCGGGCACCTGCAGCCCGTTTTCGGAGTTGGCTCCGGCGTCATCCTCGCGGAGCGTGCGCTCCGGATTGGCGAGACCGCTGGTGTCGAGACCGAGCTCCCGGAACTTGATCGCGTCCTTCCTCTTCCACTTGGCGTGTCCGTCGCAGTAGAGAAGGTTGCCGCCCCTGTTGTGGTTGATGTTGTACCAGATGTGGTTTATCTGGTCGTAGTTGTTGGTGGTGGCGTTGACGCGGCGCGGCCTCACCTGGGAGACGCGGCTCAGCGCCTTGTACTCGTGCAGGAAGATGATCTCCGCCGGGGCGGGGATCGCGGCGAGTTCCTTCGTGGAGGTGACGCCGTTGAGAAGGTAGCTCATGTTCGCGCCGGAGGGGTGGGTCGTCTCGGCGTAGGCGCTGCCCGTGCTGAAGGTGGAGCGCGGGAGCGAATCCAGGCAGGAGTAGACGTCGGTGTTCTTCAGGTAGGGC
Organism: Armatimonadaceae bacterium; assembly: GCA_035539875.1. GTDB lineage: Bacteria > Armatimonadota > Armatimonadia > Armatimonadales > Armatimonadaceae > CALEKU01. The sequence continues at coordinate 7,971 of DATLHN010000624.1, read as the reverse complement.
TGAAGGTCGCGGCCCCAGTTGCGCCCGACCCTGGTCGGGTCCGGGTCCAGGAAGCCGATGTCCGTGCGGTTCGCCACGCCCGCGTCGGCGAAGGCGCCGTTAGGGCTGCCCGGCGTGAAGATGGTGCTGTCGTTGCCTGCCAGGGTCTCGTCGTAGTCCTGGGCGTACATCATCAGGGCGGTGCTGATCTGCTTCAGATTACTGAGGCAGGCGGTCTGCCTCGCCTTCGCCCGGGCCTGGGCGAAGACCGGGAACAGGATCGCGGCGAGTATGGCTATTATGGCGATGACGACGAGCAACTCGATCAAAGTAAAAGCGGAGCTTTTACCGGGGGTAAACGCCGCGCGATTACCCGGGGTGAGCCTGCCCCTGTGCGAAATCGGGGGCGACGTGTGACGCGTGCTGTAGGTATCAGTCATTATTCCCCTCCCTGGAAGTGGCGGGCAGCGACGCCCGCCGTTGACGTTACCGAGTCAGTCCGTGGTACGGCCGGGCGACCTCTTCCCACAGAGGCCGGGTGAACGGGAAACCGCCGCCCGCCGGGGTCCCCGCGCCGAAACTGCCCGAGGCGCGCCCCTTGTCGTAGTTGCGGTAGCCGCGCTCGATCTTGTACCAGAGGTCGGGGATGCCGACCCGGAGGCGAGCGAGGCAGGCGTCCGCGTCCGGCCCCGGCTTCCACAGTCCCCCGGCGACGAGGACGAGGTGGTTGATCAGGTTGACGCGGAAGCCGTCGTAGGCGTAGTGGGTGGAGCTGCGCGGGCCGCCCGCGTCCACGCTGTCGAACTCCTTGAGCATGCCCGGCTTTCCCCGGTTCGGCAGGGACTCGCAGCCCGAGGGGAGCATGCCCGCGCGCGAGCCGTCGGGCAGGGCGACGCCCGCGCCGCCGTTGAGGCCGCAGTTGACGGTCTTGCCGTACGTGTCCTCGGTCAGCAGGCGGTAGAGGGTCATCGTCTCCGTCGCCGGAACGCCCTTGTAACGGTAGTTGCGGACGGCCTTCTCGATCATCGCCCCGGTCGGCGCTTCCGAGGCGGGGTGCGCCGCCCTCCAGTTGAAGGTCTCGTGGAGGTTGGTGAGGCCGCTCTTTTCGAGTTCCCGCGCGAACGCCGCGTGGTCGTACCCGGCCAGGAGCGCGGCCGCGCCGTCCCCTCCCCCGAAGTAGACGGCGGCGACGGCCAGCATGCCGACCATGCCCTCGCGGTAGTTGGGGTTCCAGTCGCGGCCCAGGTTGGCGTCGCCGTCGAGGGCGTGCTGTCGGGTCTTGCCGAGGACGTAGGGGTTGTCGTCGGAGGTGGTGAAGGCGGAGGCGATTAGGGCGGCCTTCATCAGCAGTTCGATCCGGGCCGTCTCGGCCGGGGTGAGCCGGTTCCAGACGCGCGGGGTGCGCCGGGCGAGGGCGAACATGGCGGTGACGTTCCGCTCGTGCTGGGCGGGGTAGCCGCCGTTCGCGGTGATGTCGTTGCCGCCGGTGAGGGTGTACCGAATCTGCTCCAGCAGGCGGGCGTCGGCGCGCGCCTCCCCGGTCATCGCGGCGAGGGCAAGGACGAAGGGCGCGCCTCCGTTAACGCCCGCCTGGTTGGTGTGCGCGCCGCCCTTGATGTGGCGATTGTAGCGGGTCAGGGGGGCGGCGATGGCGGCGTCCACGCTGGCGGCGGGCGGTCCGGGCAGCCGGGCAGCCGCCCGCCCGCCGCTTGCGACGGCGGCGGCGGGCAGGGCGGGCACCCCCAGGATGAGGGCGAGGAACAGGACCGCGTTGCTTGTGCTGCGTGACATGGGACGCCGCCTCCCCGCGGCAAGTGGGACCCCGGGCGGACTACTTGTTGTCCCAGCTGTTGTTCTCGTGGCCGTAGGGCCAGCCGTTCGGCATGGGGCCGAGGAAGTTCTTCGCGTTCTGCCACTTGGCGTGGCCGTCGGCGTAGATCACCGACACGCCGCCGTTGTGGCGCGCGACGGGCCGGCGGCGGAAGTTGCTGTCGGACGTGTTCGTGTAGCGCTTGCTGTTGTCGTTCGCGAAGTCCGTGGGGGGCTGCGCCTGCCAGTAGGTGCCGGACCGCTCGTAGCGGAACCAGTTCTCCGGGTTCGTGTTATCCGAGAGGAACACGTCGGCGGAAAGCTCGCTCGCGTCGCACAGCACGAACGTGCCGGCTACGTTGTTGATGTCGGCGAGGTAGCGAGACGGCATGTACGAGTCGCCGCTCTTGAAGTTGTAGTTCATCACGTTGATGTTACAACCATACCCGCCCGCGATGTCCGTCGAGTTCGGGAGGCCGTTGGCGTCGGCGCGGGGACGCCATCCCGGATCGGCGGCGCTCACGCGCCCGTCGCTCTTGCTCGGGCAGACGTAGACGTCGAGGCTCTTGACGTAGGGGTAGATGTCGCGGAACCAGCGTCCCGACCCACCAGCCGCCCCGGTCCAGCCGCCCATCGGCAGCGCCTCGTCGTAGTCCTGCGTGTACATGGCGATGGCGGTACCCAGTTGCCTGGCGTTGGAGACGCAGGCGGTCTGCCTTGCCTTCTCCCTGGCCTGTGCGAACACGGGGAACAGGATCGCGGCGAGGATCGCGATGATCGCGATGACAACGAGAAGCTCGATCAAAGTAAAGGCGGCGGAGCGGGTTCCGCGCCCGGCGGGGTTTCGGCGACATCGGCTCGACATTCTTACCTCCGTGGTCGTGGGCCGGGGCACTCCTCGCCCCGGCGAATCGTGACAGTTAGGCCGCGGGCTCGGGCGTCGGCCCGGACGACTCGCGCGTGATCAGTTCCGCGGGCAGCAATAGGTGGCGAAACGGCAGGGACGGATCAAGTATCGCCTGGTGGAGCGTCTGCACGGCCAGCGCGGCCAGGGCAAGGGTCGGCATGCGCAGGCTGGTAAGGGCGGGGCGGGTCTGGCTCGCCAGACCCGGGGTGTCGTCAAAACTCAGGACGGCGACATCGCCGGGGACGCGATAGCCCCACGCCAGGAGCATCTGGAGGGCCGGGAACGCGACCTGGTCATTCGCGAAGAAGAGCGCGGTCGGCGGTTCGCCCTCCCGAAGCAGCTCCCGCAGGACGGTCTCCAGTCGGGGCGGCCCCCCGCCGGCCGCCAGGCTCTCGATGCAGGCGAAGCGTACGTCCTCTTCCCGTCCGCCGCGCTCTACGAAGGAGTCGGCGAAGCCGCGGAAGCGGGCCGCGCCGGGGAGCAGATACCGTGTGGCGACGAAAGCGACGCGGCGGTGGCCCAGGTCCCAGAGGTACTCGCCCGCCCGCCGCCCGCCGCCGTAGTTGTCGACGGCGACCTGATGGACCTTCGCGCCCCCGGGGACATCGCCGATGACGACGCCGGGTACCGCCGGGAACACCGTGTCGTCCTCCAGAGACCCGATGTGGATGTATCCGTCCACGCCGCCCGCTTCCCAGCGCTCCTGCGCACCGCGCAGCCGCAGGGCGGAGGAGGTTTCTCCGTACAGGAGGGCGTCGTAGCCCATGCGCCGCATTTCCGCTTCCAGGGCCGCGGCCATCGAGGAGAAGATATTGAGGGACTGGCCGAGCGGGACCGAGGTGATCATCATCCGGCCGACGCGGGCGCGGCCCGGCTCCCGACCGCCCCCAGCGACGAAGGTGCCCGCGCCGTGGCGGCGGACGATCAGGCCCTCGGCCTCCAGTTCGTGTACCGCCGCCTCGACGGTGGACTTGGCGACTCCATAGTGCTTTTCCAGGTGCGACAGGGAGGGGAGGCGGTCGCCGGAGCGCAGCTCGGCGATCATTTTGCGCAGGCCGTCGGCCACCTGACGGCGCTTGTGCGCCGCGGGCCTACCGGGCAGAGAAGTAGTGGGAGAGTCCATGCTGCCTGTACACGCCTCGTTGGGAACAGGAGACTTCCGGGAGACTTTGGTGAGACTTCCGTAAGATTGTCCTGAGTGTACGACCTTCCCGCTCGGGTGTCAAGGGCGAATTTCGCACACGGGGCGGCACGGGTGCGGGGCTTGAGGCGTCTTGACACAGGGTATGTGCAAAGGTAGAATTTGGGTACACGCCCGAGGAGAGTTCCGTGCCCCAAGACGCAGCGACGCCGACCGCCGTTCGCCCCTCCCTGTCGGCGGCGGAGGTCACGGACGCACCTCCTTTCCCCGCCGACGCGCGAACGCTCGCCCTGCGCGCGGCGGACCTCGCCCTGGGCGGGACGCACACCGTACGATTTACGGTCCGCAACCCGTATCCGGACGTCCTCCACGTCCGTTTCTCCATCAGTGACGTCGACTGGCTAACCGTCACGCCGTCGGAGGCGGCGCTCGGCCCCGAGGAGTCACAGGTCTCCTCGGTCCTGGTCGACGTCGACCGGGCGCGGGCGGCGCTCAAGTCCGGCGCGACTCCGGTCGGTCGTGTCCTGCTGGCCTGGCAGCACCTTTTCCCCACGCGCCCCGGCACGCCGCCGACGCCGGTCGGCTCGGGCGCGGTGTACGTGCGGCTGCCGCTGGCGACCTGCCCTTCGTGCGGGCGGGTGGTGGACGAGGACCTGAGCGACGGCATCCCGGAGACGTGCCCGTACTGCTTCGAGAGGCTGCGCCCGTGCCCGGTCTGCGGCGCGCCCTGCTCCTGGCTGGCCCGACACTGCCCGCTGGACCCGAGCCACGCGGTGCGCGCGTCGCCGGACTGGGGCGTGCTGGGCGGCGACCCGGCCCACACGGGGGTGCGGGAGTCGCCCCACGCGCGGGGCGGCGCATCGGCGGCGGCGGGAACGGCGGGGCTTTCGCGGCGCTGGTCGTTCCCCTCGGTCGCCCCGGCGCGGCGCGACCAAGCACTGCACTGGAGCGCGCCGGTGGCGGCGTACGGACTCGTGGCGGCGGCGGCGGCGACTCACGACGGCGAGACCCACCTTTTCGCCTTCGACGCCGTGACGGGCGCGCCGCTCTGGGAGGCGTATCCCCTGCCGGACCCGGTCTACCCGGAGCGCGGCGGGGCCGCGATCGCCGACGGGACCATCTTCGTCGCCACGGTGGACGGGGCGTGCGTCGCGGTGGACGCGCTGCGCGGGACGCGGCGGTGGGAAACGGCTCTGCGGGGCCGCGTCTACGGCGCGGTGGTCCCGGTCACGACCGGCGGGGACCCGGGGCGGCGTCTTCTGCTGGTTCCGGGCGTCGCCGCGGCACCGGGGGCAACTTCCGAGCGGTCCGGGTGTCTGTACATCATCGACGCGGAATCCGGCGCGGTGCGGCGGGAGGTTTCACTGGCGGGGCCGCCCGATTCCGCCCCGGCGTACGCGGAGGGCCGGATATTCGTCCACGACGATTCGGGGACGCTGACGGCGATCGACGCCGCGGGCGGCGACGTTCTCTGGACGGCGAAGGGCGGGGCGGGCTTCGACGGCGCTCCGGTGGTGCATTCGGGCCGGGTCTACTCCGGCGACACCGGGGGGGCGGCCCGGTGCCACGACGCGGCGACGGGCGAGCTAGTGTGGGAGGCGGCGGTGACGAACTCGCCGTTCTCGGGGACGCCCGCGTGCGACGGGACGCTGCTGTACCTGCCCGCGGACGACGGGCTTCACATCGTCAGCGCGCCCGCGGGGCGCGCGGTCCGGCGCTACGGCCTGCGCCGCCCGGTCCGCTCCGCGCCCGTGCTGATCGGCGGGACGCTTTACTTCGGCGGCACGGACGGGGTGGTCTACTCGGTGGACGGGGGGCGTACGCCCGAGCGGGCGTACGAGACCGGGACGGGCTCTCAGATCGTGGGCGCGCCCGCGTTCGCGGACGGCGCGCTGTTCGTCACGGCGACGAACGGGGTCCTGTACGCCCTCTCGCCCGGAGCGGCGGCGAGCGGCAGCGGCGGCGGAGTCGGCGGCGAAGGAGGGGCGGAGTTTGGCCAGCAGCAGCAGCGTCGGTGACGCCCTGACGCAGGCGGATGCGCGGGTCCTCTCGCTGTTCGAGCGGCCCGGCGCGGTGGAGACGCCGACGCCGGGGGTCCGGGCGTGGCTGGCGCGGGACACGTCGGAGTCCCAGCGGCCCGTGCTCGTCAAGCGGCTGGCGGCCGGGGGCGCGAACAAGGCGCGCGCCACGGAAGCGCTGGCGCTCCGGCACGCGGGCGTCGTCCGGACGCGGCGGTGGCTGTTCGAGCCGGGGCCGGGCGGTTCGACCGCCCTGTACGTGGTGCGCGACGTGGTGCGCGGGCGAAACCTGAAGCAAGTTCTCACCGGCACGGCAGCGGCGGCGGCGGCAGCAGAGCCGGAGGCGCTTCGCGGGCTGCTCCTGCCGGTGATCGAGGCACTGGAGTACGCGCACGGCGCGGGGGTGGCGCACGGGGGCGTCTCCGCCGAGAACATACTCGTGGGCGACGACGGCGGCGTCTACCTGAGCGACTTCGCGACGGCGGACCCGGCCGCGCCGCAGCACCGCGTCCACTACGCGGGCGCGGCCACGAAGGCGGGCGACGTTCTGGCGTTGCGGCGGCTGGTGGCGAAGTACCTTCCCCGCGGCGGGGCGTTCGCCAGTCCGGTGGTGCGCGGGCGCATCGAGGGGATCGTGGAGCGCTGCGACTCGCTGGCGGACCTGAGGACGGCGGTGCTGGCGCTGGAACGGCTCGCGGCGGCCCCGGTCCCGCAGTCACACGCGGGCACCGGCGGGTCCGCGGTATCGCCGCCCGCGCGCCCGCCGGTGCCCGCGCCGACGGCGGCCCGCGGGACCGCGCCGCCCCTCTCGCCGGGCGAAAGGACGGGCGAGTTCGCGGCGGTCCCCGCGCCGACCGCGGGGCCGGGGCTGACGCCGATGGGACCGCCGGGCGGCAAGGCGGGGGGCGACGTGATCGCGACGGCGGCGGACGAGCCGTCCACGCAGCCGACGGCGGGGAGGCAGACACCACCCGAGCACCCGGGCGTGCGGCCCGGCGCGCCGCGGCTGACGTGCATCGCGCCGGACGGCCCGGCGCGCGTGGCGCAGGGCGGCGGCGGGGCGGCGGCGCTGATGCTGCGCAACGAGGGCGGGGCGACGCTGATCGTGCGGATGATCGCGACCCAGCACGCGTGGCTGAACGTGCGTCCGATGGAGCTGCCGCTCTCGATCCCGCCGGGTGGCGCGGCGAGCGTCAGTTTCGTCCTCTCGGCCGCGCGGCTGACGCCGGGGGATTACCGGAGCGAGGTGTACCTTTCCGCGAACGCGCCGGGTCCCGGGGCGGAGGACCTGCGCGGCGGGTGGTTCAAGCATACGTGCGAGGTGCGCATCTCGGTGGAGCCGCCGGGACTCGGCATCCAACCCTGGTGACGTTTTTTGCGTATAGGATGAAGATGAGACCCTGTAAACTCTGGATGACGCTCCTGCTGCTCGAAGCCGTGCTCGCGCTGGCGGCCCCGCGGGCGGCCCTCGCGCAGGACGGCGGCGGGTCCTCGCCCGCCCTGGCGGGGCCGAGCGACGCGGAGCTGGGCGAGGCCGCGCCGGTGGTCCGGGGCCTGAAGGGGCTGAAGGACAAGACGCTCGTCTTCGTCTTCGACGTCTCCGGGTCGATGCGCGGGGAGCTGCTGCGGCGGGCGCGCACGGCGGCCGTTTCGATCCTGCGCGAGGGCGCTCAGCCGGGCGACCGCGTGGTCCTGTACACGTTCGGTGCGGCCAGCGAGAAGGTCTTCGACGAGCGGCTGGCGTCGAACGCGCAGAAGCGGGCGCTGATCGACAAGATACCGAGCGCGCCCGGCGAGGGCGCGGGCACCAACATCCGCCGCCCCCACCACGAGGCGCTGAAGATACTGGAGGCCGAGCTGCCGAAGCCGGGCGCGGTCATCCTGCTGACGGACTCGTTCAACGACGAGCCGAAGAAGGACGACCCGGCCTACGCCGACTACCTGCGCTACTACACGCCGGGCGGGCGTCTGGAGAAGTACCCGGACACGCCCGAGAACCGCGACTACGAACGGCTGCTGGCGAAGCTGAGCCGCTCGGACCGTGTGCAGGCGTTCGGCATCGGCGTACAGATCGACCAGAGCGGCCGGCCAATGGAGCGGCTGCCGCAGGCCGCGCC
>DATLHN010000623.1:0-1670 GCA_035539875.1 Armatimonadaceae bacterium | reverse complement strand
GCCCGCCCGAGCGCTGGAACGTCGGCATGATCGTGATGCCGAACAGCCCCGCCAGGTCCGCCGGGTCCGCGTAGGTGAGGTTGATCTGGTCGGGGTACACCCCCTGGCGCGAGCCCGCCCCCGCGTCCGGCAGCACCGGCGGCGCGTCGAAGCCGGGCGAGCCCGGCGCCCCCGTCCCCGCCCCGGTCACCGCCCGCGGCCGCACGATGTAGATGTTGTTCTCCCGCGTGTAGGTCAGCGGGATCGTCGCCGAGCGCATGATCAGCTTCAGCGCCGTCTCGAAGGGCACCTCCGTCACCTTCAGCGTGACGAACCCCTGGACGTTGTTGTCCATGGAGAAGTCCACCTTCGCGCTGTTGAAAAGCTGCTCCAGCGCCGAGCGGATCGGGGCGTCCCGCAGATCCAGAGTCACCGGGGGAAGGTTCTGCTGCGCCTGCGCCCGCGCGGGGACAGGGGTCAAAAGCGTTATGGAGACGGCGGCCAGGGCCGTCAGAGCCGCGACGGGCGCAGCAGCAGCGCCCGTGCATGAGAGGAGTCGACTTTTCATCTGTGATTGTTTCCTTTCATGTGGGGTTATTACCCCGTTACCTGTCCACCGTCCCGCCGCGGCGATTTCCGCCCGTCGCGGAAGGCGCAACCTATGGGATTCCTTCCCCGGGGGCAGGCTTCAATTCGCGCCCGCGCCGGCGGCCCCGCCGTCGGCGGTCTTATCCGCCGCCTTCGCAGCGTCGGCGGCGGCGCGCTCCACGAACGTCATCGACGCCGAGTTCATGCAGTAGCGCAGGCCCGTAGGGCGCGGGCCGTCGTTGAAGACGTGGCCGAGGTGGGCATCGCAGCGGGCGCAAAGGACCTCGACGCGCACCATGCCGTAGGTGTTGTCGGTCTTCTCGGCGACGCGGTTCGCGGAGATGGGCTGCCAGAAGCTCGGCCAGCCGGTCCCGGACTCGAACTTGGTCTTCGCGTCGAACAGTTCCAGGCCGCAGCCGGCGCAGACGAACAGGCCGTCGCCGTGGAAATCCCAGTAGCGGTTCTGAAAGGCCGGTTCGGTCCCCGCCTTTCGCATAATATTGAACTGCTGGACCGTGAGCAACTTGCGCCAGTCCCGGTCGGACTTCTTGAGCTTCGGCGTCGGGTCGGTCGCGCTCGCCTGCGGCGCGGCCACGCGCGGGTGGGTCACCTTAGCCCCGCCGCCGTCCGCGCCCCGGTGCGCCTGCGGCGCGGCGCACGCGGCATCGAAGCCCGCCGCCACCGCCAGGAAGATCGCCAGGCACGCCCCGACGAGGGACCGCGCCGCTGCTCGCTTCTTACGCATAACGTTTTCCCCTTCTCTATCGAAACGCTGTTGCACCGTCACCGGTTCCGTTCCTCCTCGACGCGCGCCAAGGCCGCTTCGAGTGCGGAGCGGCGCTCCTGCGTCAGGGCCGGTACGGGGATAGAACCTTGCATCGGCGGCGGCGGAATCCCGAAGGCGCGCAGTCGCGTCCGGAGGTTGCGGAGCCCCGCCAGCGCGGCGGAGCAGTGACCGCATCGGGCGACGTGCCGCTCGGCGTACCAGCGGACCAGCCCGCGCGCGGTGCCGTCGGCGAGCTGGCTGAGGAACGTCCGCATCTGCGGGCAGGGCTGGACGTCGCCGGGGTCCGTCGTGCCGTGGTCCGCCCCTGGTGTTGCGT
>DATLHN010000622.1:0-2057 GCA_035539875.1 Armatimonadaceae bacterium | reverse complement strand
GGCAAGGCCGGCACGTGCCGGCCTTGCCGCCCCCGTTTCCGAAGGGATGATCGATCAGCCCTTGCCGGCGAGGGCGTCCAGCTCCTTCTCGGTCAGGGACTCCCTGCCTTCGCTGCCGAACTGCACGGCCTGCGAGGCGTTGGCGGTGATGAGCACCTGATCGCCGAGCGCGGCCCACTTCGCGAAGGCGGCGTTGCGCCGCGTGAGGGCGAAGTACGCGGGCGAGTAGAGCTTGACCTTCACGACCTCCTTCTGCTTCTTCTCGTCGTAGGTGGCGTCCCGCCAGACCGGGCCGACCTGGTAGAAGGTGCGCGAGGCGACGTTCTGGATGCGCTTCGAAAGCGCCTCGTCCCGGCTCTTCTCCTGGCCCGCCTTCATGGCGTAGACGTTGTAGTTGCCGACCTGGTTGGCGGCCCTCTGGCTGCGCGCCCCCTGGCTCGCGTTGACCGCGGCCTCGCCCGAGCGCGCCGCCGGAACGGGCGAAGAGGCGGCCGCGCCGCCGAACCCGCCCGCGGGCCCGGCCGGGGCTCCCTTCATCGCTCCCACGCCGCGCGAGCCGCCGAAGAGCAGAGAATTGTCCGCGTCGTTGGAGATGATCCCGTCGGCGCGCCGGGAGGCCATCTCTTGGCCCGGCTCGGGGACGAACATTGCGGTGTAGGGCGTCAGGATGCCGTACTCCTTCGAGAGGGCGACGATCTGCTCGACGATCTCCTTCTTGACTTCGCCGTCGTCGCGCAGGCGCAGGTCGTCCATCAAATGACCGATCTTGCGCGAGGCCCACAGGCGCGGCAGGAACGCGGCGTCGGTGTCCACGGCGGGGAACTTCGCCCCGAGCGAGTAGGACTGCGGCTTGCCGTTCGCCTCGCCGGACAGGGTGAGCTTCACGTTCTGCGCCGCGCCGGTGTAGCGGCCCACCAGCACCAGTTGTGAACCGGCGAAGAGGTCGGGCAGGTCCCCAGGTTTCGGGTAGACCTCGCCGACCGTCCCCCCGCTCACCGCGAGTTTGAGGTTCTCCAGGACGGGCGCGCTGGTCTTGGCGACGAAGCGGCTGGTCTTGACCTCGATGTCCTCGTCCGGGCGCACGTAGTCGGCGTCGCCGCGCAGCGACTGGCCGACGCTGTCCAGGAACGGGACGTCCACGTCGTAGCCGACGCCGAAGACGAAGGCGCGCGCCTTCTTGCCGTTCTTCGCCACGGCGGCCTTGACGATGGCGTCCTGGTCGCGCACGCCGACCGTCGGGCGTCCGTCGGTGAAGAAGAGCAGGGTGTTGCCCGACCCGCGCTCCGGGAACTGCGCCAGGCCCCGGTTCAGGCCGTCGTGGATGTTGGTGCCGCCGTCGGCGGTCATCTCGTCCACGAACGCGTTCGCCCGCTGGACGTTCGCCGCGCTCGCGGCCACCGGCTCCGGCGCGAAAGTCTCGACGGCGTCCGAGAAGGTCAGGACGTTGAACGAATCCTGCGGGCGCAGCTTGCCGAGCGCGAACTTGAGCGCGTTCTTCGCCTGCTCGATCTTCTTGCCCTGCATCGACCCCGAGCGGTCCATGACCATGACCACCCGCCGGGGCAGCGCCGCCTTGCCCGGGTCGGTCACCGAGGGCGAGGCGACGACGAGGAAGTAGCCGCTCTGGCGCGCGCCGCCGGAGAGGCTGGCGACCTGCGGCAGCGAGGCGTTGTAGGTCAGCATCGAGAGGGCGACACTGCCCGCGCCGGTCTTCGGCGTCAGGTAGAGGTCGAACTCCGGGTTCTCGGAGAGTGCCGCCGGGTCGTTCGCCTTCGACTCCCAGGTGGCCACGACTCTCGCGTCGCTGACGCGGCGCAGTCCGACGTCGTGGGTGGGCGAGTAGACGTTGCCGACGCCGCCCTGCCCGGAAGAGACCTCGACGCGTACCGTCACCTGCTCGGGGCGCTGCTGCGCGCCCGGCAGGTGCGGGCCGACGAGGGTCCACGCGTACTTGCGGGCGTCGCCCTCGCGCGGCAGGACGGTGACGAGCTTCAGTGTCAGCTTCCGGGTAGCGCGCGGGGCGATGGGGAAGACGCGGGCGCGGAGCGCGGCGCGGC
>DATLHN010000621.1:0-2769 GCA_035539875.1 Armatimonadaceae bacterium | reverse complement strand
CCGACCGGCGCGGGGAGCGCGGCGATCGGCATCCGCGCCAGCAGCGGCACCCCGCCCACCTGCGGCAGCGCGGCGGCGTAGTCCGGCTCGGCCTCGCCCTCGCGCCGCTCGCCGGCGAGGTACTCCACCAGCAGCGCCGCCCCGACGCCGAGGAACGTTCCGAGGAACAGCGCCATCAGCGCGTTCAGGACCGGCTTGGGGCTGATCGGCGTCTCGATCGCCCGCGCCCTTTCCAGCACGCGGATACTGGGCAGGTTGGTCAGACGGTTGATCTCCATCTGGATCAGGCCCAGCTTCGCCTTGCTGTACGCCTCTGCCGTAGCTTCTACCCGCCGCATCAGCTCGCGGAAGCGGGAGCTTTCCGGCGCGAGGCGGCTCTGCTCCGTCTGGAGCTTGGCCAGCTCTCCCTGGTTGATCTGGAGAGAGCGGTTCATCTCGCGCAGCTCGCGCTCCGTGTTCCAGAGGTTCGTCTGCGCGGCGGCGTAGTCCGGGTTGCGCCCGACACTCTTCGAGCCCTCGGTGTACGCCTGCTTCCGGACCTCGGCCAGCGAATCCTCGCGCGCCTTGATCTGGGTGTCGATGCTCTGAATCTCCAGCGATTCCGGGCCGAAGTCCTTGAGCTTCTCCTGGCGCTCGCGCTTCAGCTCCGCGATCTGCATCCGGTACTGGTCGATCAGGCCTTCCTTGTTCAGCGAATAGCCCGCGATCAGTGTCGGCGGAATCTTCCCCAACTGGTCGCGCAGCAGGCGGATGCGGCTCTCCAGCAGCGGGACGGTGCGGCGCGACTCCTCCACCGCCTGGCGCATCTCCAGCGTCCGCGCGGCCCGCCGGGCGTAGAGGGCGGCGGGGTCGGAGACGCCCACCTGCTTCATGAAGGCGAACATCTCGTCGTCCGCCCGGTCCTTCTCGTCGCGCGCCCGCTCGGCCGCGCGCTGGAGGCGGGCCTTGGAAAGGTCCACCTTGCGGTCGGACTCCTGCTTGGCGTAATCGATGTAGACGTTCGCCACGGTGTTGGCGGTCTTCGCCGCCTCCTCCGGGGTGCGCGCCCGCACCCGCACTTCCAGGATTTGCCCGCCCGAAATGGAGGCAAGGCGGATGCGGTTCTGCAGCTCCTGCGGTTCGGACTTGCCCGTCAGACCCGCCTTGATCAGCACCTCGGAGAGGAAGGGCCGGGACTTGATCTTCTCCATCTCCGTGTCGAGCGACGCGCCGCCGACGCCGGAAAGCAGGTCGCGGAGACTGGCGGGGGTCGCGGCGGAGGGGGCGTTGTCGAGCAATACGCGCGTGCTCGACTCGTACCAGGGCTTCAGGAGAGAGGTGGCAGCCAGCGTCGCGCCGACGGTGACCACGAATACGGAAAGGGCGACCGGCGCACGGCGGCGAAGTATTCGGGCGACATCCCGCGCCGTGACAGGCGGGGGCAGCGCGGCGTTCGGCGTCGTGGGAGGGTACAAGGGTGGATCGGTCTCCGTTATCGGGGTCTTCGGGGAGCGGCGGACGCGCACCCCGGCGGGCGCATTCCCTCGAATGCTACCCCCGCCCGGTCACTTTGTCAAGCGAAGTGACTGCGGGCATACAACATCACTGCGAATCGTTGACGCTAATACGCGCGCCTTGTCGCGTTACCGGGCCGCCTAAGGAACGTAGTAGGTCGCCCTCTGGTTAGGCGTCTCCTGCACCTCGACGCAGTACAGGCGCGCGATCCCGAAATCGTACCGGCCCAGCTTTTCCGCGATCACGCGCGCCAGGTTCTCGGTCGAGGGGCTGGCCGCGGCGAACTCCGGCAGGTCGTTCAGCGTGTAGTGGTCGAACGCCTCCAGCACCTCGGCCAGGGCGTCCTTGACCTCGCTGAAGTCCGCGAGCAGACCCGCCGCGTTGAGCCTCTCGCCGCGCAGGAAAACCCGGACGCGGTAGTTGTGCCCGTGCAGGCGCTGGCACTTGCCGCCGTACCCCGGCAGAAAATGCGCGGCGGCTATGGTCTTTTCGACGGCGATCTCGTACATCGGCTTCGAACGTTTTCTACCGCGTTTAAACGGCCGCGGGGGTCGGCGTCGTGACGCCGGTGATCGCCGCCGCCCCAGTCTTCTGCGTCAGCGGGTCCTCGATGTAGCCGGCGAAGCGGTTCTGCTCGTCCACCAGGATGGCGCGCGTCACGACGTTTTCGGGTTCGTCGGTGAGCGCGAACGTCGCCACGATAACCCGGTCTCCCACGCGGCACCGCATCGCGGCAGGGCCGTTCATGCAGATGACGCCCGAGCCGCGCTCGCCCGCGATGATGTAGGTCTCCAGGCGCTCGCCGTTGGTCGCGTTCCAGACGTGTACGTACTCTCCGGCTGCCATCCCGGTGCGGTCCAGCAGGTCCTGATCGATCGTGATCGACCCCACGTAATTGACATCGGCCTCGGTGATGGTGGCCCGGTGGATCTTGGCGGACAGAATCTGGCGCAGTCGCATAAACGTCGTTAACTCCAATCAAAAAGTATAGCCCGTCGCCCCCCCTGCCGCAAACCACGGAACATCGGCCGCCGCGGCGAACTCTTTAAAGTTGGGGCCAGTAGTGGTAATAATGAGTACGATGTACGCAGACCAGGAAGAATCGAACGCGGGCGAGAGCAGCCTGACACGCGCGGGCATCGCGTTCGCGGCAATAGTCATCGTCGGCCTGCTATTCCTGTGCCTGCGGTTCGCGCTCGACTCCGCGAGCGGCGACCGCCGCGCGGGCGCAGTCGCGGGCACGCCCCGTGGGGTAGTCTCCGCCCCGCCCCGCTC
>DATLHN010000620.1:0-2270 GCA_035539875.1 Armatimonadaceae bacterium | reverse complement strand
CGAAGACCGGTCCCTTCACGTCCGGGATGGCGTCCACCCCGCCGTGATAGCCCGCGAACGAGAAGTCGGGCAGCGTCGGCTCCGCGCCGGTCCGCTTCGCCTCCACGAACTGCCGCCAGAGCTTCGACTCGCCGCCCTGCTTCTGCGGCGCGGCGGCGTCCGAAGGCCGCCAGCAGAGCAGTGCGGCCAAGGGCGACAGCGCGGCGACCGAAACCACGGCGATTCGTGTAACGTGCTTCATTTCTTCCAGCTTCCCACAAGCAACAGGGTGAGGTAACGCAGGCGCATCAGCTCCGGCCCCTCGATCTTTGTCGGTGTGACCGTGATTGTGTGTGTCCCCGGTTCCAGGCGGATATGGCCCGCGTGGACGATGGGTTGCCCCTTGTTCGCCCGTACGGTGCCGGTAATCGTCTGCCCGGCGGCGGTCACGGTAAACGTTCCGCCTGCCGATACCTCCTCCGCGTCGTAGGCGAGCGCCACAAAGTAGTCCGCCGCTGCGGTCACACAGACGGGCCAGGAGAGGGTTGATCCGACCGAGGTCCAGTTCTCGGCGTACGCGTTCTCGCGCTTGCCCGCCCCGAAGCGCAGCTTCCCGTCCCCGCCGAGCACGCCGTCGAACGCGCGCAGCCGGTTCGGGACGCCCGGCGCCAAGGGTAGCGCCGATGCGTCCGCGCGGATCGCGCCCTCGGTCTCCACGACGATGACGGCGTCCCACGGATCGGGCGCGGCACCGGGGACCGTCAGGCGGACCTCCGTTGCGCTCACCCGCTCGGCGTGCAGCGGCGTCTGCGCCGGGTCGGCAAGCAGGTAGGCGCGCTTTACATCCGACAGCAGCCCGCCGACCGTGAGCGGCACGCCTCCCTCCGGCCAGTGGAAGATGTGCAGGTAGAGCGTCCCGTCCCCCTTGCGCGTGGACTCGCCCCACGGCTGCACCGGAAGCGGCGTGCGCTCCGTGCCGTGGATCGACTCGCCGTTCACCCGCATCCAGGCCCCGATGCCCTTCAGAATCTCAACATCCGCCGGGTCGATGCGCCCGTCGCCCATCGGGCCGACGTTCATCAGAAGGTTGCCCCCGCGCGCCGCCGCCTTGGCGAGCAGTTGGACGAAGTGCGCGGGCGGCTTGTGCGAGCGGTCGACCCTGCTGTAGCCGTAGGACTCGTTCGTGGTCGGGATGCCCTCCCAGTCGCCCGGGTTCGGCGGGAACTCGGCGGGGCGATCCGTGGTGCTGGCGTAGTCCCCGTAGCCGCGCAGCAGGCGGCCGTTGATGACGACGTTCGGCCCGGCGGCACGGGTGGCCCGGAGGATGCGCCAGTTCTCGGAGGGCGGCAGCTTGTGCGGCGTGTCGAACCAGAGGATGGCCGGGTCGTACCCACGGATCAGTTCCTCGATCTGCGGGATCGACTTGCCGTCCACGTACTTGTGGACCTTCGGCATCAGGTTCGGGGCGTGTTCCCACCAGTTACGCCCGCCGTGCAGGCCCCGGTCGCCGCCCGGGTTCTCGTAGTCCCAGTCGTTGCCGGGGCCGTCCGCATCCCCCCAGTCGAAGGCGTGCGAGTAGTAGAAACCGAACTTGATCCCGTGCCGGTCGCAGGCTGCCTTCAGGTCGCGCATGGGGTCGCGCTTCCACGGCGACCCTTTTACGACGTTGTAGTCGCTGACCTTCGAGTCGTACATGGCGACGCCGTCGTGGTGCTTGGCGGTGATGACGAAGTACTTCATCCCGGCCTCCTTCGCCAGCCGTATCCACGCGTCGGCGTCGAACGCGGTCGGACGGAACGCCCCCAACACCTTCTCGCGGTAGACGGGGATGGGGATCTTCGCCATGCGCTGGAGGTGCTCGGCATAGCCCCGGTACGGCTTCCCCTCCCACTCTCCGCTGAGCGGCGAGTAGACGCCCCAGTGGACGAACATCCCGAAGCGCGCCTCGCGCCACCAGTCGAGGCGCGCGTCCTTCGTCGCCATCGCCGCCCGCCACCAGGCCATCTCCGGGCTTTCCCGGTCCGGCACCCGGTTAAAGTCTTCCGCCGCCGCAGCGCCCGCGTCGTCACGCATCGCCGTCGCCCTCGCCGCGGCGAGCGGTATCAGGAGCGTCGCCGCGAGGAACGTCCGCCGGTCGGGGGCGGACGAAGCGCCAGGTGATGTCGCCGTAGGAGAAGGGGCCGTCGCCCTTCTCGCGGACCGCCTCGCCGCGCCAGACCCCGTCGCCGCCGTCTTTGCGCGCCCGCAGGCGCGTCCAGGTGAAGCGTCCGCGCTCATGGTCGAACGTCTCC
>DATLHN010000619.1:0-3615 GCA_035539875.1 Armatimonadaceae bacterium | reverse complement strand
CTGGTCGTCCTGTCCCTCCTCGTGCTGGGCGGCATGCTCTGCGCCGGCCTGCTGCAGCTGCTCAAGCTGTCGCTCGTGGAGCGGCTCCAGCAGCGCGTCTTCGCCCGCGTCGCGCTGGCGATGGCGGCGCGGATGGTCCGGATGCGCGCCTCCGCCCTGCGCGGCGAGTACGCGCCGGAGCTGGTCAACCGCTTCTTCGACGTGCTGACGGTGCAGAAGGCGCTCTCCAAGCTCCTGCTCGACGGGCTGACGGTCTCGCTCCAGGCGCTGGTAGGACTCGTGCTGCTCGGGATCTACAACCCGCTGCTGCTCGGTTTCGACCTGTTCGTGCTGCTGTTCGCCGCGCTCATCATCGGGGTCCTCGGCTGGAACGGCCTGCGCTCCAGCATCGAGGAGTCCCGGGAGAAGTACGGGGTCGCGGACTGGCTGGAGGAGCTGGCGCGCTGCCACATGAGCCTGAAGATGCACGGCCGGGGCGGCTACCTGCTCGGGCGGGCGGACGACGCCGTGGTGCGCTACCTGGTGGCGCGCCGCGAGCACTTCAAGGTCTACTGGCGGCAGGCGGCGGGGAGCTACCTCTTCCAGGCGCTCGCCAGTGCCGGGGTGCTGGCCCTCGGCGGCTGGCTGGTCATCAACCGGCAGCTCACGCTCGGGCAGCTCGTGGCGGCGCAGATCATCGTCGTCTCGGTCCTGGCCGCCCTGGACAAGCTGGTGCGTCAGGCCGACCAGGTGTTCGACCTGCTCGCCGCGCTCGACAAGATCGGACACGTCACCGACCTCCCGGTCGAGCGGACCGGCGGGTACGAACTCCCCGCGGGCGAGGGGGGCCTGTCGGTCGTCTGCCGGGGCGTGCGCTTCGCCTACAGTCCGGGCGACGAGGTGCTGGCGGGCCTGGACCTGAACCTCGCGCCCGGCGACCGGGTGAGCCTGGTCGGCGCGAGCGGCGCGGGCAAGTCCACGCTGGCGATGCTGCTCTGCGGGCTGGAGGAGCCATCCCACGGGACCATCGAGGTCGGCGGGGTGGAGGTGCGGGCGCTGGACCTGCCGAGCCTGCGGCGGGCGGTGACGATGGTGGGCTATACCAACGAGATCTTCGACGGCACGATCGAGGAGAACGTTCGCGTCGGCCGCGAGTTCGTCGGCCACGAGGACGTCCGCTGGGCGCTGGAGATGGCGCACCTGACCGACGACATCGCGCGGATGTCGGGCGGCGCGAGCACGCCCCTGGTGTCCGGCGGCGCGAACCTGTCGCGCGGCCAGGCGCAGCGCCTCCTCATAGCGCGCGCCCTCGCCGCCCGCCCGCGCCTGCTCATTCTGGACGAGGCGTTCACCGGCATCGACGAGCGCACGACGCTGAAGATACTGGACGCGCTCTACGCGCCCGAGCACCGGTGGACGATCATCGACATCTCGCACGAGGCCGAGGTCGTCCTGCGCTCGGGCGTCGTCCACGTGCTCGCCGACGGCCGCATCGTCGAGGCGGGGACCCCGGCGGATCTCGCGAACCGCGAGGAGGGCGAATTCCCGGCCCTGTTCCCGTACCTGAGCGGCCAGCTTCGGAAGCGCCCGCTCGCCACTGCCACCACCGCCGCCGCGGGCCGCGTGCGGCGCGAAGACGGACAAGGAGGCCGACGGAAATGACGCGAAGCATCGCCGGGGAAGGTTCGCCGCCGCCGCCGCGAAGCCTGGCCATGGTCGCGGCGAGGCGGTCGGGCCGCCGCGTGGCCGCGCTGCTGGTCGGATTGGTGGCGCTGGCCGTGGGCGTGCTCGCCTACGTCCCGTGGCAGCAGACCGTGATTGGGCACGGGCAGGTCATCGTCTACTCCGCGATGGACCGGCCGCAGGACGTGGAGGCGCAGATACCCGGCCGCCTGGTGGAGTGGAGGGTGCAGGAGGGGGACGCCGTGCGGGCCGGCGACGTGATCGCGCGGCTGGAGGACATCGACTCCAAGTTCCTGGACCGGGAGCAGCCCGCCCGCCTCGCCCGGCAGCGCGCCGCCCTGGTGGAGCAGCGCGCGCGCGCCGCCTCGCGCGTGGCCCGTCTCGGGGACCAGATCGCGTCGCTGACCGGGTCGCGCGAGGCGGCCGTCCGCACCGCGCGGCAGCGGGTGGAGCAGTCGCGGCAGCGGCTCCGGGCCGCCCGGCAGGCGCTGATCGCGGCGCAGAAGGGCGGCGAGATCGCCCGCGACGTCGCCCGCTCCAGCGCCGGAGAGCGTGCCGACCAGGCCCGCGACCGCGTGAAGCAGGCGGAGCAGGCGCTGACGGCCGCGCGGCAGGAGCTGGAGACGTCCCGCCTCCAGCGGGACCGGATACGGGCGCTGTTCGACGAGGGCCTGCGCTCCCGGCGCGACGACGAGCTGGCGGAGAACGACTTCGTGAAGCGGCGCACCGACGTGGAGCGGGCGGAACTCGCGCTGAAGGTCGCGCGGCGGGACGCGACCGTGGGCGACCTGGACCGGAACCGCGCCGACATCGAGGTCGAGCGGGTCGGGACCGAGGTGGACCGGGCCGCGGCCGCGCTGGACGTCGCCGAGCGGGACGTGCTGACGGCGCAGCTGGACCTGAGCAAGGTCGCCGCCGACACCGCCGCCGCTCTGGACAGCATCGCGGCGTCGCGGGAGAGTGCGCGGGAGAGCGTCGCGAAGATCGACTCCGACCTGCAAAAGCTCGACGTCGAGCGGCAGAACCTGGCGCGGCGCACGGAGCAGCAGGTGGTCACCGCCCCGCGCGACGGGCGCGTGGTGCGGCTGCTCAGGATCGGGGGGGGCGCGACGGTCAAGGCGGGGGACGTGCTCGCGGTCCTCGCCCCGACGACCGCGGACCGTGCGGTCGAGCTGATGGTCACCGACAACGACGTGGCGCTGCTGACCGAGGGCCGCAGGGTGCGCCTGCAGCTCGCGGGCTGGCCGGCGCTCCAGTTTTCCGGGTGGCCGTCGGCCGCGGTCGGCACGTTCGCGGGCAGGGTCGCCGTGATCGACGCCGTGGACGACGGGACGGCCCGCTACCGTGTGATCGTGAGGCCCGACGCGGAGCGCATCGCCTCCGGCGAGGAGCAGCCGTGGCCGTCCGCGGATGCCCTGCGCCCCGGCGCGGAGGCGACCGGCTGGATACTGCTGGACACCGTCTCGCTCGGCTTCGAGCTGTGGCGGCAGTTCAACGCCTTCCCGCCGACGGTCAAGCAGGCACCGCCGGGGGAGAAGGAGAGGGACGCCGGCCCGCTCAAGAAGGAGGGCTCGGAAAAGAGTGAAAAGGCCTTCATCAAAATAAAACAACCCAAGTAGCGCGGCGCGCGTTTCGCGCGGACGCGGGGGCGGGAGACTTCGCTCCCGCCCCACGCCCGACGCGCGATTACGATCCGGGCCGGGCGACGTCGCTCGGGGTCGCCGCGCCGCCGGTCGAGACCGAGATGCGGCGGATCAGGAGCACGACGGGCTCCTTGCTGACGCGGTCGCGCATCTGCTGCGACAGGCCCGCCGTGGGAAGCGGACTCTGAGAGCCCGAGGGCGAGGCGGCGCGGGCGGCACTCTCGGCGCGGGCGGCGCGGGCGGCGGTACGGGCACGGGCACCGGGGCCGCCGAGCGCGCGACGGGCGCGAACCAGGGCGTCCTCTCGATC
>DATLHN010000618.1:0-7085 GCA_035539875.1 Armatimonadaceae bacterium | reverse complement strand
CCCGGGGGCGGGGGGCGGGTCCCGGCGACGGGCGGGTTGTTCGGCGTCGTGGGGGTCGAGGCGATGGGGGTCACCCAGTTCTCCTCGCCCACCTGGCGCATGAAGACCTTCTGGTAGGTCGCGCCCCCGTTCTGGGCGAAGACCATCGTCGCGCTCGGGAGGGAGTCCTTCGTCTGGAGACCCATCCACTGGTTGTCGTTGTCGAGCGACTGGAGCCAGCCGAGCATCACGTTCTCGAAGTTCGCCGGCAGTGTGGGCTTCTGCAGCCCCTTCGCGGCCAGGGCGTCGAGGAGCTGGTTCGTCCCGTCCTTGCCCAGCAGCAGCAGCTTGCAGAGCTGGACCGTGTTGAACGCGGGCGGGAACTGGTCGATCTTGAACGTCTCCTTCGTGCCCGCGGTGAAGCCGACGTCCTGTATCTTCAGGTGCTCGCGGTTGACCTGGGCCAGGGTCGTGCGCTGGGCGGTGCGCCCCGCGTGCTCGCCCCCGGGGCCGTTCATGATCGGGTCGAAGTGGGTCTCCGGGTTGCTGATGTAGTCCGCCCACTCGTTGATCGTGCGCCCGGTCGCCGCCTTGGCGATCTTGTTGACCGCGTCGACGACGAGGTCCTTGATCGCCTCCTTGATGGCGTCGGGCACGAGGGCGTCCATGATCGAGGCCATGAACTTGAGCGCGTCCACGGCGATGTCGGGCACCGGCCCCATGTAGACCAGGTAGTTTTTGACGTAGTCGTCGATCGCCTTCTTGGCCGCGGGCAGGTCCGCCCCGCCGTGCGTCTCGTTGAAGATGAATTCCTTCGCCAGCTCGTGGCTCAGTTTGGGCCACGCCTGGAGGCCGTTGTCGATGTCCTTGATCCAGTGCTCGATGAAGGTGATGCGGCCCGGGTGCGTCGCGCTGTAGGCGATTTGGCCCGCCTTGGACCGGGCGTAGTAGGCGTCCACCTCCTTCTGGAGGCTGTTGCGCAGCTCGGAGAAGAGGTAGGGTACGGAGTAGTTGCGCTCCTCGACCTCCAGGAGCTGCCGCTTCAGGACGCTGCCGGGCCGCGCCCAGGTCAGCTCCTTCCAGAGGTACATCTCCAGGCCCGTGATGGAGATGTCGTTCTCGGTGACGAGAGCGTCCTCGTACTGGCGGACGATCTTCAGCATCTCGGTGACGTTGCCTAGGGCGTTGCGGCGGCGCGCCTCCTCGGCGACGAGGCCGGAGAAGGACGCGCCGGGGAACGCCGCGGCCAGCGACTCGGGCGGGTTGTTCGCGCTCGTGCCGAAGGTGTCGATCGTGAGCGGGGTGCGCTTGCCGATGTAGCCTTCGAGCACGATGTGCTTCAGAGCGTTGCGCGGGTCGGGCTTGAGCATGAACTCGCCGCCCGTGAAGTGGTTCATGAACGTATGCGCGTACATGTCGCCGGCGGCGTGCGTGATGTAGCCGACGACGAACGCGCGCACGGCGGGCGAGTCGTTGCGCATCGTGATGCCGATGATCGGCGGGACGGTCGAGTTCGCGGGCTGCGTGCCCGGCCCGTACGACAGGTTCCACAGGTGCGTCAGCCAGGAGTTGGTCCCGCCCGCCGCGTGCCCGTCGAGCGCGTGGCTGGCGTGCGGGTGGATGATCTTCTGTCCGGTGACGATGTCGGGGTAGGCGTCGGGGCCGAGGACGCCCGCGCGGAAGTGCTTGGGGGCTTTTTTCAGCGCCTCCAGGATGCGCGGCTCCACCGGGAACTCGCCGAGCGTACCGATTACCTTGCCGGTCTGGTAGTCGGTCTCGTAGATGGTGACCTTGCCGTTGTCCACCGCGTCCTTGAGCGCCTGCTCGGCAAAGTACACGTGGGTCTTGGGCTTCCAGGCGTGCGCCGGGGAGGCGGCGGTCGCCAGAAGCGCCCCGACCGCCGCCAGCGCGGTAAGGCCGACGCGCGCCGAGGCGCGCAGTCGGTCCCGCAGTTTCGTCGTCTCCGTCGTCATGGTGTCTCCTTTTCGCATTCTTCGCGTGTCACTGTCTAAGTACTAAGGAAGTGTCGCCGCGGACTTTTCGAGCAGGTCCGCGACCTCGGTCAGTCCGGCGCTTCGGGCGCGGTCCGCGGGGGTCCTCCCCTGCTCGTCCGTCGCACCCAGGTTCGCGCCGCCCGCCAGCAGAAGGTTGGCGACCGACACGCCGCCGTCGCGCCCGGGCAGGGCGTCCGCCGCCGTCCGGATGCCGTCGCCCGCCGCCCCGAGGAGCGGGGCAAGGCGCGGGTCGTTCAGGAGCTGCCGGACCGCGTTTGCGTCGCCGCGCCCCGCGGCCTTGAGGAATCCCTCCCACTGCTGCTTCGTCGCCGGGTCGGACGCCTCGGCGACGTTCTCCATGGCGCGAAGAAGCCGCGGCTGCCCCTTCGCCGCCGGGCGGAGGACGCGCACCCAGGAGTCCGGGTTCGCCGCGTCGAAGCCCGCCGTCAGTCCTTCCAGCGCGACTTTCTCGTCGCCGAGCAGCGCAGCCCCGACCACCGCGTTCCAGTGGCGGGGGTCCGCCATCTGGAAGATCGCGCCGGGTCCGCCGCTCAGCAGCGTGGAAAGGTCTCCGGAAGAGAGCAGGCTGCGGCCGACGCCGCGGCTCAGGACGCCGCTGCCGAGAGCGCCGCGGAGCAGGCCGTCCGCCTGGCCCGCCACCCGGTCGACGCCGAGCGACTTACCGAGATTGCCCAGACTGCCCAGCCCGAAGCCGCCGCGCTTCTTCTTCTCGGGCTTCGGCTCGAGATCGGCGAGGATCAGGTGGAGCGCGGTGCGGCCCGCCTGGTCGCGCCGGTTCACGTCCGCCCCGGCCTGCAGCAGCGCCTCCACGATGTCCGCGCGTCCCATTCCGGCGGCGATCATGAGCGGCGTGCGCCGGTCGGCGCTGTCCGGGAGTTCGACGTCCGCTCCCGCCGCGAGGGCGCTGCGGACCGCTTCGAGGTCGCCGCCGCGGACGGCCTGCAGGAGCGCGTCGGCTCCGTCGGCTGCCCGGCCCGTGACGGCGGCGATCGGGGAAGCGCCTGACCCGGGGCGAACGGCGGCAGCGGAGGCGGGCGGGGCGACGGTCAGAATGGCGATGGCCGCGAGCGCCGCAACCTTCGGGCCGCCGTGCTGGCGGGCGTATTCGAACATCTGCGTGATCTCCTTTTGTCCGGCGCGCCTGCCCCCTCTTCACCCCGGGGGTCTGTGTTCGGTCCGCGCTCGTTACGAACCCATCCTACGCGGCCACCGTAAACGCAGCGTGAAATCACATCGCGAAAAAGCGTTAACGAAAAAAAGTCCGGCGGGATTTCTCTCGCCGGACATGAATCGCGCGTCTGGACCGCCCGCCCCTCCGCGCCGGGGGACGGCAATATGCCGTTTACGCCCCCTCATAGGCGTCCTCCGGTGCCGGCGGGAGGGGAGCGCCGGGCGGCCGTCTTTCGGGGCGATAGCGGGGTGCGACGGCGTGACCGCCTCCGGGCCTCTCTCCCTTCCGGCTGCCGCGCAGGCAGGCGACGGCGACGGAAGCGAGGGCCGCTCCGAGGATAATCCCGGTCACCAAATTCTTCCGGTTGTGCTTCCACTCGGCTCTCATGCCCAGTTCGACCGGTATGTTGGGGACGTGACCGCGGGCGAGATCACCCAGCACGCCTTCCACCACGCCCACCCGGTCCGCCAGCATCAGCGGCAGCCAGTGTCCGTAGCTGGACTCGCTGTAGTCGAAGGCGGCGCGGCGGATCATCCCGCTGAGTCCCGAAGGCGGCGTAGACGTCCCAAACGTGGCGGAGACGTTCGGCCGCTCGTTGGAGTGCAGGATCTCTGCGTCAATCGGCTGCTGGGGCGGGCGCGGCCAACTGTACCCGGCGTGCTCGCCGTTGTTGCGCCGCTTCATCGGGTAGGTGGGGTCGTTCCTCGGGTCGGCGTCCACGCCCCATCCCTTGATCTGCTCGACCGACCCGATCCGACCGGCCTGCGACCGGGGAAGAGTTACGTCTTCGGCGGTATCTTCTACTGACTTTTCCATCGTGGTTTCTTTCGGGGGAGCCTTCAGTTGCGGACGGACGGCGGGAGCAGCACAGGCTTGATGCAGTTGTCCAGTTTGGCGGAAAAGATCCGGTAGGCGTCGGACACGTACTCCAGCGGAATGCGGTGCGTGATCAGCGCCTTGGGGTCCAGGACCCCACTCTGGACGTGCTCGATCAGGCGTGGCAGCAGCCGCTTCACCGATGCCTGGTTCGCACGTATGGTTATGCCCTTGTTCACCACGTTTCCGATGGGCACCAGGGTCTGGGTGGGGCCGTAGACCCCGACGATGGAGACGATGCCCCCCTTCTTCACGGAGTTGATCGCCCAGTGAAGCGCCGTGGCCGCGCCGCCGATCATCTTCATTCCCCGACCCATTGCGTTGTGGAACGGACTGCCGTTGGCTTCGGCCCCTACCGCGTCTATGCACACGTCCGCCCCCAGCCAGTCCGTAGTGCGCTTGAGGAAGAGCACCGGATCTTCCAGGGACTTGAAGTTGTAGGCCTCGCACGGGGCGTACCTGCTCACGAACTCGAGGCGGTAGTCCAGCTGGTCGATCACGATGACCCGGCCCGCCCCGAAAAGCCAGGCGCACCGGGCCGCCATAATGCCCACCGGGCCGGCCCCGAAGACCACGACCGTGTCGCCGGGCTGGATGCCGCCCATCTCGGCGGCCTGGTACCCTGTCGGCACCACGTCGGTGAGCATCACCGCGTCGTCGGGGTCCATGCCTTCGGGAATGACCGTCGGCCCCACGTCCGCGTACGGAACGCGGACGTACTCGGCCTGCCCCCCGTCGTAGCCGCCCGCGGTGTGGGAGTAGCCGAAGATGCCGCCCACGGCGGTGGCTTCGGGGTTGGACTCGTGGCAGTTGCCGTACAACTCCTGCTGGCAGAAGACGCACTTCCCGCAGGCGATGTTGAAGGGGACGAGGACGTGGTCCCCTACCTTGATCTTCCGCACCTCCGGGCCCACCTGCTCCACGACGCCGGTGAACTCGTGGCCGAACGTCATCCCCACGCGGGTGTCCGGCACGGACCCGTTGTACAGGTGCAGATCGGAGCCGCAGATGCAGGAGCGGGTTACCCGGACGATGGCGTCCTGGGGGTGCAGGATCTCCGGCGGAGGTTTGTGGTCGATGCGGACCCGCTGAGGCCCCCGGTAATTCATCGCGAGCATAGGACTAGCTCCGTTCCTTGCTTTTCGTCGGCTCAGGCCCGCCGCCGCGGGCATCGTTACCCGCATGCGCTTGCCGCGCCGGTACGCGCCGTTGCGGTCCCACGATTTCGGCTCCCGCGTGGGTCCGGGCTGGTTCAGGGACGGCACCTCCCGGGGCCTGGTCTTGATAACTTCCGATACCGCCCGGCCGGCGCAATCAAACCACCCTATCGTCCTCCTTTCCGAGGACGTCGGGCCGGGATCCATCGAGATGCGCGCAATTACGTTCTCATCATCCGGTGGCCCGGGGGTCTGCGTCCGGTCCGCGCTCGACCTGACGCGGCCGCCGTAAACGCAGCGCGAGAACGGTCCGGCGGTAGTAGCTCCCGCCGGACCGTTCTGCGATGTTCACGCTCCGCGCCTACTGGCGCGGGTCGAAGCCGCCTTCGTAGACGCCGCGCGCGGCGTCCTGCCAGTAGACCTGGCCCCAGCGCGCCCAGTAGGCGTGGCCGTCCAGGTAGAGGTAGTTGCTCCCCTCCTGGTGACGTCGAAGCGCGATCTCCCTCGTCTCGCTGCGGGCGTCGTCCCAGAGCGCCGGGGAGCGGGCGCAGCCCGGGTACTCCGGGTCCGCCGCCCCCCAGCACATCGGGTGGAAGTGGTCGCTGCCGCTGTCGTCCGCGCTCTCGGCCAGGTAGATGACGAGAGCGGGGGTCACTACCGAGCCGTCCGCTCCGAAGCGGTTGCTCCCCGCGAGCCACGCGTTCAGGAAGTAGGACGAGCGCCGGACCGTGCGTATCTGCGCGTCCGACCACTCCTCCTCCGTGCGCGCCCACGGCGTCGCGCTCGCGTCGGACGGGCATCGGTAGACGCCGCGGTCCCTGATGTAGGGCTGGCAGGACTGTATCCACGACGCCAGCCCTCCCGAGTGGTTGGAGAGCGGCAGCCCCCCGTCGTGGTCCTGCATGTACATCAGGTAGGAGAGGCCGATCTGCTTCCCGTTCGACAGGCACGAGGAGGCGCGGGCCTTGTCCCGAGCCTGCGCGAAGGCGGGAAACAGCAGCGCGGCGAGCACGGAGACGACCGCGATCGCGGCCAGCAGTTCGGTGAGGGTAAAGGCCCGGGTTCGGCCCGGAGGCAAGCCCCGGTCGGGGGCGTTACGGCGCTTCATTGCAGGATCTCCTTTTCTCCCCGCGGCGCCGGACAGCGCGGCTGCCCGAACACCATTCCGTACAGAAACGACGGGATGCAGAACCCGGCGGAGACGTTCACGAACGCCGCCAGGGTCAGGCTTCCGCCGAACGCGTACCCGATGGCGGGCTGCCCCGCCCGGAATGCGCCTCCCGCCGCCATCAGGAACAGGGAGGCCAGGAGGCACGCGAACCGCCGCGGGCGCGGGTAACGGGGGATGCTCTCCGTCCCGAGCCGGTGGCGCAGTAAGTGGTTGTACAGTACGTCGAACGGGTGCCCGGGCAGGATCGCGCCGAGCAGCGCGAACGGGACCAGTGCCCAGAGAGCGGCGGGCGATGCCAGCGCGGTGCCGGCCGCGGCCCACGTCATGCAGATCGCGGGGGACAGGCGCAGGGCGAGGTCCAGCCCCGCCACCGTCTCGTCCGGAAGGCCGGTGAACCCCTGCGCCTCGACCCGCCGGCGCGCCGTCTGCGCGCTCGTTGCGTGTGTTCTCATCCTTCTCTCCCCGCCCCGGCGGGTTCCGTCCGCCGGGGCCTTCTTCGTGATCTCCCCTTGCCGCCTGCCGCGTTCAGAAGAACAGGGTCAGGACGCCGGCCCCGATCAGCGCGCCCGCCCAGAGCAGGTCCAGGTTGAGCCAGGCCCGCCGCAGGACGGCAAGCCCCAGCTTCTCGTAGACCGCCACCGCGACGACCGCCATCACTGCGAACATGGCGAGGGTGTGGAGCGCGATCGCCGCGACTTTCGCGAGCGCGCCGCCGC
>DATLHN010000617.1:0-6328 GCA_035539875.1 Armatimonadaceae bacterium | reverse complement strand
CGATGAGCTACTACCACCTGCTCAGCCGCCACGCGCTCGGCAACTACCGCGACCTGCTCTACGACTTCTCGCTCAACGCGCCCATGGGCGTGTACCTGAGCATGATCAACAATGCGAAGGCCAACGCGGCCACCAACAGCCAGCCGAACGAGAACTACGCTCGCGAGCTCCTCCAACTCTTCTCCATCGGCGTGTACGTGCTGAACCAGGACGGCACGGTCCAGATTGACCTCGAAGGCAACCCCGTCCCCTCCTACGGGAACGAGGAGGTGACCGAGTTCTCCCGCGTCTTCACCGGCTGGACGTGGGCCCCGCGCTTCGGGGGGATTCCGACCGGTCTCGGCAACCCCTACCCGTATAACTACGCCTCGCCGATGGCGCTCGCCTTCAACAGCGGCAACACGACGGCGAACAACCGGACCCAGCACGACCTCGGGATCGCGGGCAACGGCGTGGTGGGGCCGAAACGGCTGCTCAACGGGCTGGAACTGCCTCCCTACACGGGGACGCTCACCAGTACCAGCGGTGCGGCGGTCAGTGCCTACGCCTACAACGAGTTGAACCAGGCCATCAACAACATCATGGCCCACCAGAACACGGCGCCGTTCGTCAGCAAGCAGCTCATCCAGCACCTGGTCACCGCCAACCCCAGCCCCGGCTACGTCCGCGACGTCGCCGCGGTCTTTTCCAACAACGGTCAGGGGGTGCGCGGCGACATGAAGGCGGTGACGAAGGCCATCCTGCTCCACCCGGAGGCGCGCAGCGCCATCATCGCGCAGTCGACGCCCGGCTACGGGCACTGGCGCTCCGGCATCCTCTTCATGACCAACCTGCTGCGCCAGCTCAACGTCACGGGCGACCTGTTCGGACTCGACAACAACGGCCTCTGGGCGTTCTACCTGCGCCAGCCGGTGATGTCCCCGCCGACGGTCTTTTCGTATTACATGCCGAGCTCGACGATAGACACGGAGCAGGGCGTCTTCTCCGCTCCCGAGTTCGAGACGTTTACCACCGAGTCGGCGATCCGGCGCGTCAATTTCGTCAACCAGCTCGTCATGATCGGGACCGTGAACGGCGGCGTCGGCACCAAGGGCACCGGCGTCACCGCACTGGACCTGACCGACTTCACCGCCGCGCTCTCCTCCGGGGGCGTGACCGGCCTCGTCAACCTGGTCAACCAGCGTTTCATGCACGGCACCATGAGCGCGGCGCTGCGCACGCAGGTAACCAACGCCGTCAACGCCGTCGCCTCTACCAACCCGACCAAGCGCGCCAAGACCGCTATCTTCCTGACCACGTGCTCCCAGGAGTATCAGGTACAGCGCTGACCGGAAGACGGGCGCGCCGTTTGCGCTCGACAAGGACGTTCATAACATGGGACACATCCTCTCTCGGCGGGAGCTCTTGTGGCGCGGGACGCAGGCGATGGGCGCCGCCGTCCTCGCCTCTCGCCTCGGCATGGTCAGCGCGTACGCGCAGGGCACGAGCGGCGACTACAAGGCGCTCGTGTGCATCTTCCTGAACGGCGGCAACGACTCGTTCAACATGATCGCGCCCTACGACGAAACGCCCTACCAGACCTACCTGAACGCCCGGCAGACCCTCGCCCTGGCCCGAGACACCGGTGACCCGAACGCGGACATGCTTCTCTTCGACTCGGCCGGGCAGGGCCTCTACGGTTTCCACTACAACATGCCGCGCGTCCGCCAGCTCTACAACCAGGGCAGCCTCGCCGTCGTCACCAACGTCGGCACGTTGTTGTGGCCCTTTGCCAGCAAGAGTGAGTACCAGGCGAATCCGGGCAAGCGCCCTAAGTCCATGTTCGACCACGCCGTCCAGACCGACACGTGGCAGGACTTCGGCCTGGAACAGGGGTGGGGCAACGGGGTCGGTCAGGTCATCCAGGCCCAGGCGCTCCAGCCCGGCGCGGTGATCCCGTTCCTCGTCAATGTCACAGGCGGCGCGTCCGTCTACCTGGCGGGCACCGAGCCCTACATCACGCTGCCGCCCGGCTCCCAGGGCGGCCCCAGCCTCGTCCTGCAGGGCTTCGGCGGCGCGGCGGACGAGCAGGCGCGCCTGGCCGCCCTACGCAACATCTACCGGATCAACCACCCCGACCCCGTGGTCAAGGCGATCAGCAGCAGCACCGACAAGGCCATCACCGACGGTCAGACCGCCTCGGCCGCCCTCGCCACCGCCAACATCGCGCTCGTCCCTCCCTCCGGGAACTCCCTCGCGAGCCAGCTGCTCCAGATCGCCAAGCTGATCAAGGCGCGCAGCGCGCTCGGCGCGAACCGCCGCCAGATATTTTTCGCGAACATCGGCGGCTTCGACACCCACGACAACCAGAACCCCTCGCCGACGGCGGGCCACCCGCTGCTCATGCGGCGGCTCAACGACGCCCTCGGCTACTTCTGGGACGTCCTCGGGGAACTGGAGGCGGGCGGCGACACGGGAATCCGCAGCAAGGTGACCTCGTTCACGCTCTCGGAGTTCGGGCGCACGGTGCAGAACTCCGGCACCGGCACCGACCACGCCTGGGGGACGCAGACGCTGGTCATGGGCGGCGCGGTCAACGGCGGTCGGATGTACGGCACCTTCCCGTCGCTGGTGCTCGGCGGCCCGGACGACATCGACAGCGGCGCGAACGCGCGCGGGCGCATCCTGCCGAAGACCTCGGTGGACCAGTACGCCGCCACCCTTTGCAAGTGGTACGGCCTCGGCCCGGACGAGATACTCCAGGTCGCCCCGAACATCTCCCGCTTCGCCCCCACCGACCTCGGGTTCATGCAGCCCGCATAGGCGGCGGATGAACGAGAAAAGGGCGGCCCCGCTTGCGATGGGGCCGCCCTTCCTCTTGTACCGTTATCAGCTTGTACCGTTATCAGCGGCGCGAGCGGCGGCGGTGCCGACGCACCGCCAGAAGCGCTATCCCCGGCGCGGCCAGTCCCATCAGCGGGAGTGTCCCGGGTTCCGGGAGCGCGATCGCGCCCTGGAAGTCGATGCTGACGTTGTCGACGCCGAAGTTGAGCGGGTTCTGGTTGCTCACCTCGGCGAAGCGCAGGACGTACGTCTGTCCCGCCTGGACGTTCGCGGTGATGTTGAGACCCGCGGGCGGGTTGCCGGGCGTATTGGCGGTGTTGTCGACGTTCTGGTTGTTCTGCCACTTCCACTCGTCGACGAAATTGTCGACCCCGCCCCCCTGGAAGAAGTTGCGGATCAGGTCGCCGCCGTTCGCCACCGTGGTGGTCGAGAAGAGGTTTGTGGGGTTGCCGCGCAGCAGATCGACGCGCGCGAAGTGGCGGATGTTCAGAATGGGGTCGCTGGTGTAATCCAGCACGCCGTCGCCCGTCGTGGCAGGGGCAACCGGGTTGCCGACGAAGTAGTTGTAACGAAGCGTAACGCTGGTGATGGTGCCCAGGGGGACCGTGAACGCCTGGTAGAGGACCCGGGTGCCCGGCATGGCGGAGGTGCTGACGGCGTAGAAGTTACCGCCCAGCAGTTCCCCCAGCGAGTTGTTGTTCTGGTCCGTGGCGAACGGCTGGTACGTCTGGCCCGCGCCGTTCGTTTCGGGAGTCGAGGAACCGGGCACGTCGAGGAAGAAGCCGCCGTTGCTGCCCGACTGGAGCAGGGTGGTCCACCCGGCGAACGTCCCCGTCTCGAAGTTGCCGTTGGTAATCAGTTCCACCGCGTGGGCCGAGGCGGCGCAGGAGAATGTCCCCGCCGCCAGAAGCGTCAGCGCCACCGTCACCCGTCCGAACGTCCCCATCGCACTGTTCATCCGAGCCGCCTTTCCACGCGTAACGCAGAAATATGTCACCTGGCTTGATCTATACGGGCCGCGTCATCGCGGTAGGTTGGATTTCGGGTCGCTCCCGGTGAAATCCTGCCCGCTTGCCCGGTATTTTTGACGCCCCGTTGCCGCCGGACTGACGGACTTAGCGGACGCGGCCGGTCTCCGCCTGGAGCAGGGCGATGAACCGGCGCAGGGGCGCGGAGAGGTACTTATCGCGCCGCCAGACCAGCAGAATGCGCCGGTTCGCGCGCGGGAAGTCGGCGAGGGGCAGGGCGGCCAGACGCCCCGCGTTTACCTCGTCGTTGACCGCGACGCGCGGCAGCAGCGAGACCCCCAGCCCCGCTTCGATCATCCGCTTGATCGCCTCCACGTTGTCCAGTTCCATCGCCACCTGCTCCTCGACCCCGGCCGCCCCGAGCAGGCGGTCCACGTAGGCCCGCAGGTTCGTCCCCGGCTCCATCAGGATCAGCGGCACGTCCGCCAGCGCCGCCGCCGCCATACCCGCTTTCCGCGACGCGCTTTCCAGCAGCGGATGCCCCGGCGGCAGGACGACACATGTCTCGTAATCCGCCAGTGTCAGTGCGGTCAGCGACTCGTCGCCCGGCTCCTCGCCCGCGCTGGTCACCAGGCCCACGTCCACCTCTCCGGCGCGCGCCATGTCCAGCACCCGGCCGGAGACGCCCGTGTGCACCGCGATCTCCACGCGCCCGTGCGCCGCGCGGAAGCGGCGCAGCAGTGGCGGCAGCACGTACGTCGCCAGCGTGTTGCTCGCCCCCACTGTCAGCCGCCCGCCCGCGCCCGACTCGATGTCGGCCACGGCCTCGCGCGCCTCCCGCGCGAGCCGCAGGATCGGCTCGGCGTAGCGGTGCAGCGCCTCGCCCGCCGCGGTCAGCCGCACCGTGCGCCCGAGACGGTCGAACAGCCGCGTCTTCAGCTCGGATTCCAGGGCCGCGATTTGCCGGGTCACGGCCGGCTGCGTCAGGTGCAGCGTCTCGGCCGCCCGCGTGAAGCTGCGGTGGCGCGCCACCGCGTGAAACGCCTCCAACTGGTGCAATTCCATGGCAGGGTGGGTAAAAAGTCCTATCTCCGGAAACCACTTGCGACGCGCGGGCGGTATCCAGAAGTAAACCGATACTCGTGCGATGGGCCGCGGTGAGCATAGCGCGCGGGCCTGTCCGCGCTGCGCCATGCTGCTCCTGCTTCCCGAAGCGAGGTGAACTGAAATGCGAATGAATTCCCAGACCCGCATCATCGTCGCCACTGCCATCGTCCTCGCGGCCATCGACATCGGCGTGCGCCTGAACACCGGCCCGCGCGCCGTCCAGGGCGACGTCGTCACCGCCCGCGAGTTCCGGCTCACCGACGACCGAGGCAACGTGCGCGCCACCCTGGCCGTGGACAACGACGGCGAGCCTGGCCTGAAGATGTACGACCGGGCGGGTACCCTGCGTCTCCAGCTCGACACATGGGAGAACACTCCCAGTCTCATCCTGCTCGACCGCCAGGGCAACCGGCGCGTCTACTACGGCATGGAGAACGGCGACGGCAGCGGCCTGCTCCAGATGCTCGGCCCGGACGGCACCCGCCTCGCCGAGTTGAACGCCACCGGCGACCGCCCGGAGATGAGCCTGTTCGACAGCCGGGGCAGCCTGCGGATGCGCTTCGACCCGACGGCGATGACGGAGCAGAAGTTCTCCTCGGGCAACCCGTTCCTCAGCCGCTGATCCCGCGGCATATTCTCCACCATGCAACCCATGCGATAATCGCATGGGTTGCATGTTTTTTATTCATTTGAAGTATACGGCGGGCGGCGCTAAAATAGGGCGGCTTCCGGGCCAGAATTCCGCGAAGGAGCCGCTACAAAAATGGCAGCAGAGCCGCATTCCCTGTTCGATTCCCTGAAAAGCTTTTCGTACGCCGGGGGCAAGTCCGGTCAGTACTACTCCCTCCCCGCGCTGGAGAAGGCCGGGGTCGGCCCCGTCAGCACGCTCCCCGTCAGCATCCGCGTCGTGCTGGAGTCCGTGCTGCGCAACTACGACGGCAAGCGCATCAGCGAGGACGACGTCCGCACGCTCGCCAACTGGCAGCCCGCCGCCGAGCGTACCGCCGAGATCCCCTTCGTCGTCGCCCGCATCGTCCTCCAGGACTTCACCGGCGTCCCGCTGCTCGTAGACCTCGCCGCCATGCGCTCCGCCGCGCAGCGCATGGGCAAGGACCCGGGCATCATCGAGCCGCTCGTCCCCGTGGACCTCGTCGTGGACCACTCCGTCCAGGTGGACTACAGCGGCGTCGCCAACGCCCTGCAGCTCAACATGGAGAAGGAGTTCGAGCGCAACGCCCCCCGCTACGGATTCTTAAAATGGGGTATGCAGGCGTTTTCCGGCTTCTCCGTCGTGCCCCCGGGTATCGGGATCGTGCACCAGGTGAACCTGGAGTACCTGGCGAAGGGCGTCCTGGAGCAGGGCGGGGTTTACTACCCGGACACGCTGGTCGGGACGGACTCGCACACGACGATGATCAACGGCCTGGGAA
>DATLHN010000616.1:0-2321 GCA_035539875.1 Armatimonadaceae bacterium | reverse complement strand
GCGGCGGCCCGGCGTCGTTCGTGCTGAAGCGCCCCTCGTGGGCGATGTCCGCCGCCGCGACCATCGGCTGCCCCGGCGTCAGGACAGCGCGGAAGTAGCGCCGGACCGGGTCGGGCAGCCCTTCACCCCCTATCTCAGCGGCATCGAACACCCCCGGCCCGGCGTCTGCGCGCTCCGCCTCCAGGCGGTCGCGCAGTTCGCGCGTCCGAGCCTTCCAGCGTGCCGCGCCGTACGCGACGGCGGACATCGCCCACGAGGGGCGCTTCAACACGACCGACGCCGCACCGCCGCGGTGGAGGCCGTTCACCTCCACGCAACGGGTCATAATGCGGCGTGCCGGGTTCGACTGGAACGCGCGGATACAAATGGCCCCGGGGCTGAGCGTCCTGGTACACGACGCCTACGTGGCGGGCGAGGGGGTTCTGCACGCCGAACTGATGGGCCTCGTTGCCGTGGCGGACATGCGCGGGACGCCCGAGATCGCCCGGGGGGAACTGCTGCGTTTCCTGGCGGAAGCGGTCTGGTATCCGACGCGACTCCTGCCGGGTCAGGGCGTGCGCTGGGAAGCGATCGATGACGCGACGGCGCGGGTGACGCTGGCGGACGACGGGGTGGAGGTCTCGCTCGACTTCCGGTTCGACGAGGACGGGCTCGTCCGCTCCGTCTACGCCCCGGCGCGGCACCGCACGGTCCGCGGGGGCGCGCTGGTGGAGACTCCCTGGGAGGGGTGGTTCGGCGCGTACGCCTGGCGGGGCGGGATGCGCATTCCGCTCGTAGGGGAGGTCGCGTGGGTACTCCCCGAGGGGCGGCGGTCCTACTGGCGCGGGCGCGTCACACGCGTCGTCTACGAATTCGCCCGGTGAACGGGTCAGGTCCGGTGGCTGTCGCGGAAGCGGCCGGGGCTCATCTTCATCTCGCGGGTGAATATCCGGCTGAGGTACAGGCCGCTCGCGTAGCCGCACGACTCGGCGACCGCCTGGATCGTCATGTCGGTCTCCAGTAGAAGCGCCCGCGCCCGGCGCAGGCGCACTCCGCCCAGGTAGTGCGAGGGGGAGACGCCGAACGCCGCCCGGAAGCGGCGCGTGAACTGGACCGGGCTGAGGCCGAGCGCGTCCGATACCTCCTTGATCGAGAAGGGCTCCGGCGCGCGCTTCTGCAACTGTCGCGCCGCCTCCTGCATCGCCTCGTCGCGCGGCGCGGGGCCACCACCGGCGGGACCGGCCTGGGCGTAGCACAGGTGCAGTAGGTCGTGGAACAGCAGCGCGCGGCGCGCCAGGCTGAGGGCGTCGTTTCGGCCTTCCAGAGCGCGCAGCAGCGCGCAGTCCGAGGACAGGCGGTCCACGTCCCGCAGCGAGACCTTCCCCGCGGGGAGCGCGTCCGGCGGCGGTTCCGCCCGGCGTCCCTCGGCGTCGAACCAGTCCCACTCGAAGACGTGGTAGGTGAGGCGGTCAAGGATGCGCCGCCCGAACAGCACGCGGGGCGGGCAGATGAGGACGTCGCCGAACGACGCCTCCCCCTGAACCCCGGCGATGCGGTAGGAGAAGACGCCCTCCTCGGGGACGAGCGCGAACCAGCGGTCGAACGCGCCCTCGTTCAGGCGGAAACGCGCGCGCCGGTGGTACCAGTAGTGGTACCCCAGGCGAGGCGTCAGTTTCCAGATCGGTTCGCCCATTGACCCATTTTATCCTCATTCTGGGTGAAAGAATGTGCATAAAGTTGACGGCCGAGTGTATAGCCCGGCGGGCGGTATCGGCGCTATCATTCAACCTACGGTGGAAGATCGGGCCTGCCCGGTCGCCACGTGTACGCCTGCCCGTTCTGAGATGAAATTACAGGCATAGCCGCTGCGGGACTGCCGCACGCAGGCTTTTCTTCGGCCTTTTCGAAGACGAAAGGAGCGCTCCCGTGTCGCTTTCACGCGTGGGTCGCCGACCCGCATTTGCTCAGGCAGCTTTTACGCTGATCGAGCTTCTCGTGGTCATTGCCATCATCGCGATCCTGGCCGCGATCCTGTTCCCCGTGTTCGCACAGGCTCGTTCCAAGGCCCGGCAGACCGCCTGCCTCTCCAATCAGAAGCAGCTCGGCACCGCCCTGATGATGTACGCCCAGGACTACGACGAGACCCTGGCGGGCAACAACAACAACAGCGCGGAGGCGGTCGGTCTCAACCTCGGCTTCATGGACCCGGGCTCGGTCCGGAACTGGGCGAAATCACTCATGCCCTACGTCAAGAACCTCCAGGTCTACGAGTGCCCGCAGGCCCCGCCGCGCGAGCTGACCGCGTCCGCGGGCTACAACTACTCGTTCACGTCCGGCGCGGG
>DATLHN010000615.1:0-2917 GCA_035539875.1 Armatimonadaceae bacterium | reverse complement strand
CTCCTTGCGCGCCGCTTCGTCGTCCGCGGGGGCGGGATGGCGGACGAGGTTGCGGCCCGCCCGCTTCGCCTCGTAAAGGTGGTGGTCGGCGATGGCGAGAAGGTGTTCGTAGTTCTCCGCCTCCGGCGCGGACGCGAGGCTGGAGACCCCGATACTCACCGTGAGGGAGAGGTCCGGGTGGATCTCAGCCCAGGGGTGCGCCGCGACGCGCTCGCGGAGGTTCTCGCAGACCGTCACCGCCGCGAGCAACGGCGCACCCGGCAGGACCAGTACGAACTCCTCGCCGCCGTAGCGCGCGGAAACGTCCGAGCGGCGAAGCGAGCGCCGCAGGAGCCGGGCGACGGTGCGCAGTACCCGGTCGCCGACCTGGTGCGAGAACGTGTCGTTGATGCGTTTGAAGTTGTCGATGTCGCAGATGACTATGCTGAGCGGTTGCTGTTGACGTCGCGCCCGGGTGAACTCCTCGTTCAGGCGTTTGTTGGCGGCACGTCGGTTCAGCAGACCCGTCAGGGAGTCCGTGCGGGCCTGCCGCTCCAGGGCGTCTGACTGTCGTCGCAGCCGCGCCAGCAGTTCCGACTTGAACGCGTCCGCCTCGCGCAGCGCGGCATTGGCCGCCTCCAACTCGGCATTGTGGCGACGATAAATCTCCGTCGCACGCCGGGCCTGTTCCGCCTCGTGGAGGACCTGGAGGTTGCGTACCCGCCGGTCGCTCTCCTCGTTGAAGATCGTCTCCTTGATCGCGTGGAACTGCCGGAAGTGCTCCAAGGCGCGAGTTCCGTCTCCGGCGCGTTCGTAGACGCCGCTCAGGACCTCGTGTGCGGTATAGGCGAGGTCGCGCATGCCCCCCTGGTCGGCGAGGAAGAGCCCCCCGCTGAGGTGGAGCAGCGCCCGGCGGTCGCGGCCACAGGAGGCGTACAACCGGCCGAGGGCGACGTGCGCCCCCGCCAGTCCGTTCTTGTCGTCGATCGCGTCGAATATTCGGACGGCGCGCCGGTGCGCGCGCAGGGCGTCGCGGCAGTTGCCACGCGCAGCGTGGAACTCGCCGAGGTTGTAGTAGGAGTGGGCCTGCCCCTGGCGATCCCCGATCTCCCTTCGCGCCGCGAGGCTCCGTTGGTGCATGTCGAGGGCGCGGTCGAAGTCGCCGAGGCGGACGCAGGCGTTGGCGGCGTTGCCGAGAAGTCCCGCCACCCAGTACGGCTCCTCCATCGACTCGAAGATGGCCAGTGCGCGCTCGTAACTCTCCAGCGCGCGCGGGTAGTCGTCCTGGTTGAAGTAAACGTTCGCGAGGCCGTTGAGCGACGCGGCCTGCCCGCGCGGCCAGTCGTTCGCGACGAAGAGGTCGAGGGCGGCCAGGTAGGACTCCACGGCCCGCGCGTAGTCGCCGAGATGGTAGCAGACGTTGCCGATGTTGTTGAACGCGTGCCCGGATTCGACGGCCGCCGCGGCGCCTTCGGCGAGGCGGAGGTCTTCTTCGTAGACCCGCAGAGCCTCGGCGTACTCACCGAGGTTCTTGTAGCTGTTGCCGATAGTCTTCAGCGCTTCCGAGATGAAGAGAGCCAGATGGGGGACGTCGTCCGGTTCGGCGGCGCGGACGTCGTTGAGGGCGTTCAGCGCTTCGTTGGCAAGGCGGATGGCCGCAGGATAGTCCGAGACACGTTCTCGCCCGACGGCGAGCAGGCTGTGCGTCCGGGCAACGAGCGCGCGCCGTCTACGCTCCGGTCCGGGCGGCAAGGGACGGAGGGAAGTCAGACCGGCCCGGATCACTGCCGCCGTGGCCTCCATGCGAGTGACGTCATTGCGGCGGAACGACCAGGCCGCCTCGATCTGCCTTTCGGCGTCGTCGAGCGCGGCCTGGATGGTGTGGTCGGGAGGGATTGCCCGGTCCGGGTCGCCGCTGGTCATCGGTGTCGGTCCGTCACACCGGCGCCGTTACTTCAGGGCCTCGGCGCCGCCGACGATCTCGGCGATCTCCTTGGTGATGTTTGCCTGGCGCGCGCGGTTCAGCGAAAGGGTCAGGCCGGAGATCATCTTGCCCGCGTTGTCGGTAGCGCTGCTCATCGCCGTCATGCGCGAACCGTGCTCGCTCGCGACAGCCTCGGAGAGGGCCTGGTAGATCAGGGTATCCACGTACCGGGGCAGCAGGCGGCCCAGGATGCTCTCCGCACTCGGCTCGAAGAGGTAGTCTTCGGAAGTCCCCCTGCCGCCGCCCGCTGTCGCGGCAGCTGCTTCGTCGCCCGCCCCCGCCTCCTGCGTGATGGGAAGCAGCTGGACCACGGTCGGGCGCTGGGTCAGCGCCGAGAAGAACCGGCTGTACGAAAGGTACAGGACGTCGATCTCGCCGGAGATGTACATCTCGCGGACCTGACGGCCGATCTCCTGGGCGTCCGCGAAGGTTAGCCCGGTCATGTTGACCGTGTACTCGCCGACGACCGGGTACGGGCGGCGGCGGAAGAAGGTGGCTCCCTTGCGACCGGCGACGATCAGCCGGATGTCCTCGGGGTCGTAAGCCTTCAGGAGCTCCGTTGTCGTCTTCAGGATGTTGGTCGAGTAGGAGCCGCACAGACCGCGGTCCGCCGTGATCGCCAGTACGCCGATGCGGACCGCCGGTTCGCGCACCTCCAGCAGGGGGTGCCTGATGTTGCTGCCCGCCAGCGCCCTGCCCAGCGACTCCATGACGTCGTGCATCTTCTCGCTGTAGGGGCGGGCCGACTGGACGCGGTCCTGCGCCTTCTTCAGCCGGGCGGCAGCGACCATCTTCATGGCCTTGGTGATCTGCTGGATGTTCTTCGCCGTGCGGATGCGCGAGCGAATCTGACGCATGGTAGGCATAAGCCGGTCGTGTTCCTCAAGCGGCGATGCCGGTCCGTGTTACCAGGAGACCGGTGGCCGGGGCAAAATCGTTGCGGGGCCGGAAGGC
>DATLHN010000614.1:0-5001 GCA_035539875.1 Armatimonadaceae bacterium | reverse complement strand
GAATGGGCTCGTGCGCGGCTGCCATCGCGGCTCAGTCCTCCTCGTCCTCGTCGTCGGCGTCCTCGTCCTTGCCGAGGTACGCCTCGATGACCTTCGGGTTCGCCCGGATCTCTTCCGGCGTCCCGTGCGCGATCGGCTTGCCGTAGACGAGCACCGTGATGCGCTCGCAGATCCCCATGACGAAGGTCATGTCGTGCTCGATGAGCAGGATCGTCATGCCGAACTCGTCGCGCAGCCGGCGCACCAGGCGCATCAGGTCGGCGGACTCCTGCGGGTTCATGCCCGCCGCCGGTTCGTCCAGGAGCAGGAGTTTGGGCCCCGTCGCGAGCGCGCGGGCGATCTCAAGCCGCCGCTGGTCGCCGTAGGGCAGGCTCCGCGCCTCTTCGTCCTTCAGGTCGCGCAGGTCCATCAGTTCCAGAAGCCGCTCGGCCTCCTTCGTAACGGCCGTCTCGCTCGTCTGGAATCTGCCGGTGCGCAGCAGGGTGTGCGCAAGCCCTACCTGCCGGTGCGCGGACGCCGCCGTGCGGACATTGTCGAGGACGGAGAGGTCGGGGAAAAGGCGGATGTTCTGAAACGTGCGGCAGACGCCCCGCCGCGCGATCTGGTACGGCCGGAGGCCGCCGAGTTCCTGCCCTTCGAACCGGATCGAGCCGGTGGTCGGGGCGTAGACTCCGGTCAGGAGGTTGAAAACCGTCGTCTTTCCCGCGCCGTTCGGGCCGATGAGACCCGCAAGGTCGCCCTTTTCCAGGGTCAGGTTGACGCCGTCGACCGCGACGAGACCGCCGAAGCGTCGGCTCACATTTTCCAGAGTCAGGACGGACATGTGGGTTTCAGGAGGAAGGAACGCGGTGATTATAGGCGATACCGTCCCGCCCTGTCAATGCGCGCGGGCAGGCGGGCGTCAGCGCCGGACTCCGAACCAGTTGAGGAACGCCCCCGGCATCGGGGCGACGGGGCGCAGGCGCAGGTCGACGTTCGCGCCCCGACCGGCGAGAAAAACCGTATCCCCCTTGCGCAGGTCCAAAGGGTACGAACCGTCCGGAGCGGGCGTGGCCGGGACGCGCCGCCCGTTCTGAAAGGTCGCCTCCACCGGGCCGTGGAAGTCGGCGCGTACGCGGCACGACTCCCCGGCTAGGCTGCGGACGCGCACGAACTCGGTCCGCCCGGACGAGCGCCGGGCGCTTACGAGAAACGCCCCCGGAGCGCGCATCTCGTGAAACACGCTGTCGCGCCAGGAGTCGGGAACCGCGGGGAAGACCCGAAACGACCCGTCCGGCTCCGCGCGCAGGAGCATTTCCTGGAGGGCGTTCGCCCCCGCCAGCGGCGCGTCCAGTACCGGCCCTGCCTCCAGGTGCCCCCCCTCCAGGTACATCGTGTTCGGCAGGACGTGGCGGTCAATGAACTCGTTGAGCAGCGAGGCCGCCTGCTCCCGCCTCCCCAGGATCGACGCCACCGCCGCCCCGCCCGTGCAGGCGTAACCGTGGGAGGCACCGTCCAGTCCGAGCCAGTGGTCCAGACTCCGCTCGGCCAGGGCGCGCTCTTCCGGGCGCTCCGTCGAGGTAAGCCGGAGCGGGTGGATCATAAGCAGGTGCGCGGGGTAAACATCCGGTCGTTCGAGTGGCACGCCGCGCCCGATGAGATAGCCCTGCGACTCGTCGGACGGGTACGGCGTCAGTCTGTGGTCGATGGCGAGCCATCGTGGCGCTTCCGGGTCATCGATCCCGAGTCTACCCGCCACTGCCAGGAGAGTCTGGCACGCCCACCGCAGCAGTGCAAGGTCGTAGCAGCAGTCCGGAGCAGCGGAGGCGGACCCCGGGGAACGGGACGAAGGCAGGTGCAGGAACCCGTCCTCCCCCTCCTCCGTCAGATGCCCGTAAAACCCTACTGCGCGCCGAAGCAGGGGGAAGAGGCTCGCACG
Source organism: Armatimonadaceae bacterium (assembly GCA_035539875.1). GTDB lineage: Bacteria > Armatimonadota > Armatimonadia > Armatimonadales > Armatimonadaceae > CALEKU01. Next base: position 3,083 of record DATLHN010000614.1, on the reverse strand, counting down.
CAGGTAGTCGTCGTCCATGCCATGCCGGTAGTGCAGGTAGGCCGTGTGCAGCGCCCAGGTGAGGTTGCCGCATTCGGCGTCCGGCGCGGGCCGCACCGGCCCGACGCCGTCGTACCCGGTCACGCCAGCGACGGCGGCCGAGTCGCAACGCCATTCCTCGGGCGCGTTCTCGGTCAGCCGCTCCCGATTGTCGTCCAGCAGACGCAGCAGCGATTCCCCGAGGTGCAGGCGGTTCGCGGCGTAGACGGGGCTATAGGCGAGTTGAAGATTGCCGTTCCATCGCAGCGCGGGCCAGGGCGTCTCCCGGAACCAGGGTCCCATAAGGTCGAGCGCCGGACGGTCCGCCCGCGTCGCCGACGCCAGCTTGTACATCTGGATCCAGTAGAAGGATTCGAGGCGGGTGTCGGGGACGCTCAGAAAGCTCTGCGGGTAGTATCCGTGCCACCAGCGGTCGTGCCCCCGCCGGAGCGCTTCGACGCCCTGCGACGCCGCTCGCCGTACGGCTTCTACCGCCTGCTCCGCGCCGCCCGGCTCCGCGTAGGTGAACCCCACGCTCAGGAAGAGCGTCCGTCGGCCCCTGTCGCCGGGCCGCACGAGGTGCGCCACGGCGCACTCCCCTCCCGCCTCCAGCGGCTGGATGCAGACCACGACGCCGTCCTCCCGGGTCTCCGTGATCGGGGCCGGGTTCTCCATCGGATCGACGTCCCTGCGGAAGCGGCTGCGAGGATTCAGCGACCGGGTTGGATGCCACTCGAACACGACCGACTCGCCTCGGCCGGGCTCGGCCTCCACCACGAGAACGTTCTCTTCCGCGTGTACGAAGGCCCGGAAGGCGACGTGTCCGAGGTCCGTCGAGAGTTTGCCCTCCCAGAGCGCGTCCCACAGAACGAGCCGCCCGGAGAACTCGCGGGCGACGCGCCCCGACGGGGCGAGGGTCAGGAATCCGATGGGGAGGCGGTGGCGGCCGCGCGGGTGACGCTCGGCGACGTCGCTGCGGCCGACGTCGAACCGGAGGCTCGCGGGGTTTTCGTGACTCTCCGGGCGGTTGTAAAGGAGCGCCCCGAGGAGGCCGTTTCCGAGGAAGGGCCCCTCCTCCCAGCGCCCGGGAACCCGCTCGTATACGAGATCGTGCCGCTTCAGGAACGTCGCCCAGTCGAAGTCGGTGGCAAGCCGCTGCATCATGGCGCGCTTCCTGTTCCAGGGGCGGTTCCGCGGGAGTTCACGGCCTATCGTACCATGACCCGCCTGTCCGCTTGATATACCAAACGCCCCGCCTCTTTGCCGGAAACGCTCCCTCCGGGACGGCAGGTGACGGCGGCCAGTATTTCGGGTATGAATGGAAGCAGACCCAAGCAGATGCCGTCGCCGACTATTACACATTTCCTCCTCTTCGAAGTCTCGCGCAACCGCTTTGCCCTGCCCGTTGACGCGGTCCGGGAGGTACTGCCGATGGTCGCGCTTGCGCAGGTCAGCGGTGCGCCGCGGTTCGTGGCCGGCTACCTCGACGTTTTCCCGGACGAACCGCCGCTGCCCGTTCTCCGCCTCGACGCCCTCCTCGATCTTCCCCGCGACGACGCCGTTCCGGGCACGAACACCCCGCTCGTCGTCTGCCGCAAGACGGACGACCCTCCTGCGGTCGCGTTGATCGCCCGGCGCGTCGAAGGCATCATATCCGCGTCCCCCTCGCCTCTGTCCGAAGACGCCGCGACCTTTAACGGGTGCGTCACGGGACTGGTCGGGTCCGGCGAGGGCGAGTCCGCAGCGCTGGTCCTCTCGCTGCCGGGCCTTCTCCTTGAAGAGGAGAAGGCCCGGCTCCGCCTCTTCGCCCGGATCGCGGCGGAGCGGCGCGCAGCCGTGCGCGATCCGGGCGAAGAGGCGGAGTCTAATCAACTTTCGACTTCAGGTGAGGTTCGGTGATGCGCACGGGCGCATCCCTCGCCCTACCCGCATGCCCCCTCCTTTCCGACCCGGGGTTTTCCGCACTACGCCGCTACATAATCGCCCTGACCGGGTTGAACTACTACGAGGAGCGGCGGGCGGACCTGGCGGTCCGGATCTGGGCCCGGATGCGGGCCGCCGGAACTCCCGACGCCGCGGCGTATCTGGAGCGCCTGCGCGGCGACGACGCGGACGGGAAGCGGGAGCGCGCCCAGCTGATCGACGACATCGCGATTGGGGAGACGTATTTCTTCCGCTTCGCGGAACAGTTCCGCGCACTCCAGGACCACGTCCTGCCCCTCCTGATCCGAACGGAGGCCGCGTCGCGGTCGTTGAACATATGGTCGGCGGGCTGCGCGAACGGCGCGGAAGCCTACTCGCTCTCGATCCTGCTGAAGCGCTCCTTCGGGGACGCGCTCCGGAACTGGAGCGTCTCGATACTCGCCACGGACCTCAATGCGCGGGCGATAGAGCGGGCCCGCCTCGCGGTCTATACGCCGTGGGCCTTGCGCACACTGGACGCGCCGACGCGCCGGGACTGCTTCGACCCGCTCCCGGACGGCAGTTTCCGGCTGCGCGCACGCTACCGTGAGGGGGTAGAATTCCGCGTTCACAACCTGCTCCACGCCGACCCGCCCGCCCCGGAAACCGGAAACGAGGGTCGCGGATTCGATCTCGTCTTCTGCCGTAACGTTCTGATCTACTTCGACGACCAATCGATCTCGCGGACACTGCGGACATTAACGGAAACACTCGGGCCGGGAGGATGGCTCTTCCTGGGGCACGCCGAGGCCGCCATGGTGCGCGGGGCGAGCGCGGCGGCGTTGCGGACGGTCGCCTTTACCGGAACCTATGTCTACCAGCGCGTGGAGAGCAACGGCGACGGCTCCGGGACGCTGCCGGTTCTTGCCGCTCCGGCGGACACCTTCGTTGCCGGTTCGCCCGGGGAGGCGCCGTCCTTCGTTCTGCCGCTCCTGCCGGAACAGACGCCCGCGGCGAAACCGGCGCCGCGCTCGACGCCGGATGCGGATTCCCCGGCCGACGCCCGGCGCGCCGTCCGCAGTCTCCTGGACGTCGGCGATACCCGCACCGCCCTTGACCGGCTCGAGCCGCTCCTTGCGGGCGCGGCGTCGCCGGGCGTCGGC
>DATLHN010000613.1:0-2807 GCA_035539875.1 Armatimonadaceae bacterium | reverse complement strand
AGCATCACGAGGCGGAGGGAGCGGGAAGTAAGGAACGTCATCGTCGTGTTGCCTTTCTCGGGCAGTCTCGAAGCAATCCGATGTCAGTTCACGCCCATACGTATGTTTTCGGCGATGTACCGGAACCGTGGGTCCGCGAGGGCGGCGGGACTGTTGAGGCCCGCGCTCAAATGCTCGGAGTACCAGGAATCCACAATGCTGCCCTGCTGCTCCGGACCGTACCAGTCCCACGACCTGCCGCTGCCGGACGCTACAACGTTCTGGCCGTATTCGCGGTCGGTGAGCGCGTCGCAGATGGTCCCCGGCATGAAGCCCCCGTGCGCGATCTGCCACGCGTGCGTCAGTTCGTGCATCAGAAGCGAGCCGGGCGCTTTGTACTTCGAGTTGGGGGTGACGTCCGGTCCGAGCGGGTTGTCGTAGTTGCGGCCCATGTTGACCTGTATGGAGCCGTCGAGGGCGGGGTAGACGAACGCGTTATCCCCGCCGGACGGGTGCCTCAGGTCGGTGAGGACGATGCGGTCCACGGGCAGGGTGCCGCGGAATACCTCGTCCGCGCGCCGGACCTCCTCCTCGTTCAGGTCGCGGAAGCGGATGTCGGCGAGCGCCCCGGCCGTGACGCCCGCGGCGACCGCGGGGATGATGAAGCCGGAGCCGAACGCGAAGTAGACGCCCGCGCCCGCCGTGATGCCGACGAGGAGGTTCGGATTGCGAACGGTAATCCCGCTCGCCGATCCGACGTTCGACCCGAGGACGATGAACGCCCCGACGACGCCGCCCGTCTGCGCCGCAAGGTACGTTTCCAGGGCCGCCTGGCCGATGTCGGCGAGCGTCGCGGTCACGCCCGCAAGATCGGAATCGTGGACCACGTCGAACTGCGGGTCCCGGCGCAGGGCCGTCCAGAACTTGCGGACGTCTTCGTACGTGCCCGAATCGTTCCAGTCGCGCTGGCGGTCTCCGGGGGTGTCCGTCCCGTAGACCCTCCCGCTCGTCTCCAGGGCGATCGCCGCGCCGACGGCGCGCACGAAGACCTGTATCCTGTAGGAGAACGACGGGAAGCCGGTCGCCCGCATGTGGCCGCGAAAGACGTACCGCCCGTCGCTGTACAGGGTCAGGTGAACGCTGCCGTGCAGGGCGTCGGAGTCGATTGCACGCTCGAACACCAGTACCTCCGGCTCGTCGAACAGCTTCGTGAGCTGCGTCAGCGAGAGCGGCCGGGGCAACAGGAGGCCGTCGGCGAGGTCCCCGCGGATGATCCCCATGTTAGGCATCCACGATTTCTCGATTGCCTGTCGGAGACTACGCATTTATCGCCCTCCTTCAAAACGGGCAGGTCGTCGTGGCGGTGTTGCTCCAGAGCGTTCCGGTCAGGTCGTGCGCGTCGCTGCGCCCGTCGTTCGCGGAAAAGTGGATCGTGCCCCCGCGCTGGCATATCCTGCCGGTCGGAAACTCGAGCTTTCCCTGCGCGGTGGACGTCTGGTCGAACCAGAAGGTGTTAAGGGCGGCATCGACGACCCGAATGTGCACGGTCGCGTTCGGCAGGAAGTTCGTGCCGCTGACCACGAAGCTCCCGTCCCCCTTCGGCTGCACCGAGATCGACGGCTTTACCTGCGGCGGCGGTGGCGGGGGAGCCGTCGGACGGGCCGTGATGGGAATCCGCTTTGTAAGCTGGGTATAGCCGGTGCCGGTGACCCCGCTGCGTACGACTTCGCACACGTAGGAGCCGGGGACATCCACCCGGTGGTTGACCGTCGTGCTGGAGAGGTTCTGGCTCCACGGGTACGAGGCCAGGAGTTCGCCCGTCGCGCGGCGGATGTCGGCGCGCGTTTCCAGTACCAGGCCCGCGCCGCGCTGCACCTGGACGAGCGCCACGAAGGGGACCTCGCCGGTGGTCTGCTCCGCCTCCGCGTCCAGTGTTATCGGGGGCAGGCTCAGCAGGCGCTGGATCACGGCGCGCATCGAGATCGGCTCCCCGCGCCCGGTAACGTAGCCGGCCATGGTGCGGACGCTCCTGGGCGGACCCGGCCCGAAGTGCCGGGTCATTTCTCGCAGTGTGTTCATGAAGGTGGTGCCCTACTGGAGCGCGATCAGGATGGGGATGAGACCCTGCCCCTCTTTGAGCGGTCGCAGCGCCTTGCCGATAACGGCCCCGAACGCCTGGAGCGGCTCGCCCGCCTTCATGGCGTGACCCGGCGTGGAAGAGGTGGTGAGAAGGTCGCCGACTTCGATCGCCCCGAACCGTGCGTCCGCCTTGCAGAAGACCTTGCCCATCAGGGCGACGGGCTGCCGGTTGCCCGCGGTCTTTCGCGTGTCCAGCACGATGCCCGGCTTGAAGTCGCCCGCCCCGGAGATGACGCCCGCGACCCGCTTGTCGTAGGCCACGCGGCTCTCGAAGAGCGCGCCTTCGTCGCCGAGGACCATCACGGTTCCCGGTTCCACCGGCTCCGCGCCGGAAACGTCGAAGTCCTCGGCGCAGTCGGCGTTGGTCAGGCGAAGGTCGCCGGTCACCTCGACGTCCCCTTCGAAGAACCCGGCGAGTCGGCCGCCCTTGCCGAAGACGCCGATGCCGGTGGGCGATTCGCCGAAGACGCCGACCCCTAGCTGGCTCTTTCCGTACACGCCCGGCCCGGCCTTAGCGGTCGTGCTGTCGTTGATTCCGACGACGCCGCCGTGCCACTCCGCCGCGTGGCTGACGCCGCGCACGCCCTCGAAGTCCCGGCTTTCGCCGTAGGTGCCGATCCAGACTTCGCTGGTGCCGGAGACGCCCGCGCCTTTGTGCCCGACGCCGCGGACGCCCTCGCCCTCCTTGC
>DATLHN010000612.1:0-6349 GCA_035539875.1 Armatimonadaceae bacterium | reverse complement strand
AAAGACCCCGAGGTCGGCGAGGACGCCCGCATGGCCCGCCAGCGCCTCCGCTCCGTTCGCTACTGAGGCGAAAGGCACCTCGCCGCCCGCCACCCGACGAAAGTTAGCCCGCGCGGGCGACCCGCGGCAGTGGGTACGCGGCTTCATCCTGCCGTACGCTTTTCTCGAAGGGAGATAACACCAATGGTGATCCGTTTCGAGGCGGCGGAAGAAGGCGACGCGGAGGCGCTGGCGCGGGTCCAGAAGGCGGCGTTCGACAGTCAGGTGCCGCCGGAGAGGCCGGACCTGGGCGGACCGCCCGGGTACGACGCGCCGGAGTGGCAGCGGGAGACGATGCGCGAAGCGCCGTACTTCCGCGTACTTCGCGACGGCGAGATCGTCGGCGGCATCGTCCTGCGGCTGCCGGAGCCGGGGCACGTCCACGTCGAGCGCGTCTTCCTGCACCCGGACCACCACGGCGCGGGCATCGGGACCCGGGCGTTCGCGTGGCTGGAGGCGACTCACCCGCACGTGGCCCTGTGGACGCTGCGCACCCCGGCCTTTCACACGCGGAACCAGCGCCTCTACGAGCGGCTCGGTTACCGGCGCACCGGGGAGGTGGAGGTATTCCCCGGCTTCTCGCTGGTCGAGTACGAAAAGCGCATCGGAGACGGTGACGGGGGTTTGCGGCCCGGGCGCGGCGGGTAACAACGGTACCTGCGAGCGAGCGGGCGGGCCGGAAGGCGCGTGGCGGATTCCCGCTCGCCCTTCCCTGCTACCCGGGCCGACGACGATGCTGCCCGGGCGGGCCGTTCCAAAGGAGGACGCCATGCCGCGGGAGACGCGCGAGAGTACCCGGGACGTGTGGGGCGAGCGGACGCCGTTTGAGGGCGAAGGCCGGTGGCCTGTCAGCGCGGACGAGCGCACCGTCGAGGACCCGGAGCGGTGGGTGCAGTCGGCCTGCGTTCTTTGCACCAACGGCTGCGGGCTCGACATCGGGGTGAAAGACGGGAAGATCGTGGGCGTGCGGGGGCGCGGGGACGACCGCGTCAACCGCGGGCGGCTCGGCCCCAAGGGGCTCCACGCGTGGGTCGCCAACAACAGCCCCGACCGCCTGACCCGGCCCCTCATCCGCGAGGGCGGAAAGCCCGGCGGCAGGCTGCGCGAGGCGTCCTGGGACGAGGCGATGGGCCTGCTCGTCGCGCGCGCGAACGAGGTCCGCGAGAAGTACACCAGCGGCGCGCTCGGCGTCTACAACACCGGCCAACTGTTCCTGGAAGAGTACTACACGCTCAGCGTCATCGCCCACGCCGGCCTGCGCACGCCGCACATGGACGGCAACACGCGCCTGTGTACCGCGACCGCCTCGATGGCGCTCCGCGAGACCTTCGGCAACGACGGCCAGCCCGGCACCGTCGCCGATTTCGACGTCGCCGACTGCATCCTGCACGTCGGCCACAACGTCGCGAACACGCAGACGGTTTCGTGGATGCGCGTCCTCGACCGGCGGCGCGGCCCGAACCCGCCCAGGCTTGTGGTGATCGACACGCGGCGCACCGACACGGCGCGGGAGGCCGACGTCCACCTCGCGCCGCGCGCCGGGACCAACGTCGCCGTTCTGAACGGCCTGATGCACCTGCTCATCCGGTCCGGGAGCGTCGACCGAGAGTTCGTCGCGGCGCACACCGTCGGCTTCGAAGCGCTCGCCGAGCGCGTGGCGCAGTACCCGCCGGAGCGCGTCGCCGAGATCACCGGCATCGCGCCGGAGCCGCTGCGCGCCGCGGCGGACCTGCTCGGCGGCGCGCAGCGGCTGACGTCCACCGTCCTCCAGGGGGTCTACCAGTCCAATCAGGCCACCGCCGCCGCCTGCCAGGTCAATAACCTCAACCTCATCCGCGGCATGATCGGCCGACCCGGCTGCGGCGTCATCCAGAGCAACGGCCAGCCCACCGCGCAGAACACTCGCGAGACCGGCTGCGACGGCGAGTTCCCGGGACTGCGCAACTGGCAGAACCCGGCCGACCTGGCCGACCTGGCGCGGGTGTGGAACGTCGAGCCGGACGCCATCGCGCCGAACTGGGCGCCGCCCACCCACGCGATGGCGCTGTTCCGGCTGGCCGAGTCGGGCGTCCTGCGCTTCCTCTGGATCGTCAGCACCAACCCCGCGGTCTCGATGCCCGAGCTGCACCGCATCCGGCGCATCCTGGCGAAGGCGGGACTCTTCGTGGTGGTGCAGGACGCCTTCCTGACCGAGACCGCGCAGTTCGCCGACCTCGTGCTGCCCGCCGCGATCTGGGGCGAGAAGACCGGGACGTTCACCAACTTCGAGCGCACCGTCCACATATCGCACAAGGCCGTCGAGCCGCCGGGCGAGGCGAGGCCGGACCTGGACATCTTTTTGGACTTCGCGCGCCGGATGGACTTCCGCGACAAGGACGGGCAGCCGCTCGTCAAGTGGCACGACCCCGAGGGGGCGTTCGAAGCGTGGAAGGAGTGCTCGCGCGGTCGCCCGTGCGACTACTCCGGCCTGTCCTACGCGAAACTCTCCGCCGCCTCGGGCATCCAGTGGCCGTGCAACGAGCAGTACCCGGACGGCAAGGCGCGCCTCTACGACGATCGCCACTTCCCGACGGGCGCGGACGAGTGCGGCGACTTCGGGCACGACATCGAGACCGGCGGCCACCGCACCCCGGAGGAGTACCGGGCGAACGACCCGAAGGGCCGGGCCGTCCTCAAGGCGGCCGACTACATCCCCCCGGAGGAGCAGCCCGACGAGCGCTACCCGTTCTGGCTGCTGACCGGGCGGGTGGTCCACCACTTCCACACGCGCACCAAGACCGCGCGCTCGAAGGAGCTGCACCTGGCCGCGCCGGAGCCGTTCTTCCAGGTCAACGCGGAGGACGCCGCGCGGCTCGGGATCTCGGAGGGCGACGTGCTGGAGGTGTCGTCGCGCCGCGGCACGGTGACCGCGCCCGCCCGCGTCGGCGACGACGTCCCCGCCGGGCACCTGTTCCTGCCGTTCCACTACGGGTCCTGGGACATCCCGGACGCGCCGCCGGGAGGGCCGGTGTCCTTCGGCTCCGCCGCCAACGAGCTGACCCTGGCCGCGTGGGACCCGGTGAGCAAGCAGCCGCAGTTCAAGTACTGCGCCGTGCAGGTGCGCAAGGCGGGGGACGCGTTCCTGGCGCAGAAGGTGGTCGAGGTGGCGGGCAAGGCCGTCGACCGGGGCCGGGAGGCGGCCGACCTGGCGCTGGCGAAGGCGCACGTCCCGCGCGTCCACTTCCCGGACTACGTCGCCCTCCTGGTGCGCTCGCAGGAGGAGTTCGTCGCCGCCGCCGGGCAGCTGATCGCCGATCACGCCGAGAATGACGAGATCCGGCGCGGGGGCGGCCTCGTCGCCTCGTTCTCGGCCGACGCGGCGGAGCGGCTGCGCCCGTTCGTCGCGAAGTACGGCGAGGCCGGGAAGGAGGGGGTTGAGCCGCCGGACCTGCGCCGGGCGCTCTTCCCGCCGGGCGTCCGGGGCGGCGGCTTCGGGCTGGTGCGCGACCTGCACGGCCTGTTCGTGATGGCGTGCGAGACCCACGTCACCATCCGCATCGTCACCGACGCCGCCAAGGAGCTGCGCGACCGCGACCTGGTCGCGCTGTGCGCCCGGATGGAGGAGCAGAACCACCGGCAGCGCACGTGGTGCCTCACGCAGCTCAAGGAAAACGCCCCGTCCGCCCTCGTCGTGCCCGCCTGAGCCGTCGGGTAGGATACCCCCGGGGAACCTTCCCGGGGGTATCCTACCTAGCGTCCATCTAGCCCGCCTGCCAGCGGTCGACCCGGTGTCCGGGGCGACGGGGGCCGGGCGAGGCGTCCCCGGTGGCGCGGGCGTGCTGGAGCCGGGCGATCTGTGCCCCGACGAGGAGCGACACGCCGAGCAGAATACCGGCCTGCACCGCCGGAGGGAGCGGCGTCGCCCGCAGCGCCACGGGGGCGAGCAGGGGGCGTAGCTGGTGGGTCAGCCAGAGCGCCGTCGCCGAGCCGGGCAGGGACGTCTCCATGTCGACGTAGCTCTGCGAAAGCCCGCGGCGTATCCCCGGCCAGCCGTCCGCCATCGCCGGGAGCAGGTGCGGCGTCCGGTCGATCCCCTCGCCCAGCACCACGCCGCGCCCGCCCTGCGCCAACAGCGCCTCGATCGCCTGGTGCAGCACCGGCGAGTAGGCCCACATATTGTAGTAGGCGACGCGGCCGTCGGCGTCGATCAGGTAGGCCGGGTCGGTGAGGCCGCCGTACGTCTGGTGGACCGTGCCATCCAGGTCGTCGGCGAGGACCGGCCACGTAATGCCCGCTTCGCGCCGGTACGCTTCGGCGTCCGCGAGCTTTTGCTCGATGGTGGCGTACGGCGGCACGGCCGGGCCGGGGTGGGCCTGGCGCACCATCACGTCCACGAAGTGTACGCGGTCCCCCCAGAGCGCGTGCAGCTTCTTCTGCGGCTCGACCGAGCCGTTGGTGATCGGTCAGGTGAACGAGCCGAAGTGCAGCACCACGGGCTTGCCGCGCAGGTCCGAGAGGCGCAGGTTGCCGCCGCCCGCGCTGCGCGGCAGCGTGAAGTCCGGGGCGGGGTCGCCGGGCAGCACGCCGCTCGTCTCGACGGTCCGGCGGGCGTCCAGCAGCAGGTGCTTCGTCCGGAAGTGCTCGTAGTTGTATTCGGCCGGGCTCTCCCAGTTCGCCCGCGTCGCGGGCCGGACCGGAATACCCGACGCGGCCGTCGTCATCGCCGTGGTCGTCATTGTCGTCGCTTTCTTCCCGGTAATCGTCCGGTACGGACTTGACTTACCCGGAAGGCGCGGCGGACGTACCGCCGTTACGTTCGCGCGCGGCGATGAGGGGAAACCCGCCGGTGCCACATATCAGGTGTCGTCGGCGTCTTTTGCAGTTCGCGCCACGACCTCCAATACCAGGCCCGCGAGCGTCTCCAGGCGCGCGTAATAGGGGCGTGCTTCCGCGACGAGGTCGGGCGACGCCAACGCCAGCGCCACGTCCCGAAAGCAGACTCCCAGCGTGGCCGTCCGCCACAAGTCCAGGGCATAGCCGCGCGCCAGGAACGTGTCGACGCAGCCTGAGATGTTGGCGTCGAGCAGCACGAGACTGGTGCCGTTCATCGGTTCGATTGCGTAGACTTCCCGTGGAAATGGCGCGTCCCTGTGTTCCCGCGCCAATGCCTCCACGCGTCGGCACAATTCTTCGACGGTGTACAATTACCCCTTGTCCTCCCCCCGGCAAGTTATGATGCCCGTCCGATCCGCTCCGACCGCCCGATCTTCCGCCGCCGCAGCCAGGTGGCTGCGCCAGCCGCGTTTGTCAAGGGTGCGCCAGTCGGGCTCGTCGCGGATGGCGTCCAGGTAAGCGAGCAGATGGGGCAGTTCGTCATCGTCGGGGTCGCCGGTAAAGGGACGGACGCTGATCAGGTTGCCCCAGGAGAGTTCCCACTTCTCGGGGCTGTCGTCCACCGCGAGGACGTCGCCGCGGCCCAAGCCGCGGGCGCGCCGCAGCCGCCGCAGCTTGGCGAGTGGCTTGCGCCAGTAGTAGTTTGCGGCATCGGGGTCGTAGGCGCGTGCGCACCGATCCGAAGCCCACAGGAAGGCGAGCGCCGACGGGTCGGGAAGCAGGCGCGCGGCGCATTCCGCGGCGTAGTCGGGCGAGGCGCTTGTCCAGATCGCGGTGTCGAAGCGCGCCAGGCAGCCCGCGAGGAATGCGTCTATGTGGGGGCGCTTGTAGGCGTGGTAGCGCCCGGCCCGGAAGTCGGGGGCGCGAGCGGGGAGCGGTACGTCGGCGGCGTGGATCAGGGTCTCATCCAGGTCGAGGACGAGCAGACGCCGTCGTTCTGATGGCCGTTGTCCGTGCCCCTCCATATGCTCCTCCCCGATCAGGTCACCGACGCCGCGCTTTCCGTCCGCCATGCTCCTACAATATCGCCCGCCCGCCAATCACGGTAAGTCTCGGCGCGGAGGAAATCTCGGGAATGCGCGCTCGCGACAGCAAGCACCGTATGCCTCCGCCTCAACCGCGATATTTCCGGTCGAAGAATGCTTTGGCGGGCAGCACGCTCAGTTCAGTTCCCGCTTCCGCCACCGCCTCTCGCAGCCTTGACGCAAGCGGCTCGCGGGCCGTCACGTCGAAGATGCCGTGGTGAACGGGGCTCGGGTCGTCGAGGTCGCGGACGTGGAACCGCAGCAGGAAGTCACGCTCCTCGGGAAACCACGCGGTACGTACGTAGGAATCGTCGGTGCAGGTCCGTTCGAGTGCTCCGTCGGACGCGAGGGCTGCCCGGATTTCGTCCCAGGTCGTCGGGGTCGCCTCCAGCACGAAGCCGTCGTGTTCGTGC
>DATLHN010000611.1:0-4869 GCA_035539875.1 Armatimonadaceae bacterium | reverse complement strand
GTCAGCGGGTTCGCGCCGCCGATGTTGATCTGGGCGTGCGCCGCGCGAGACGCGAGCAGTAGCGGCAGGGCGAGCAGGACGACCGTCCCGCCCCGTGCGGTCCGAGAGTGCAGCAGCATTGTCCGTTCCCCGGCTTCCTGGCGATCATCAGCGGGGAAACGGTGCGTCATCGAACCGACCCGCGAAGCAGTCTGCCTTTTAGTAGGCCGGGGAATTATGCCCTGCATTCCGCGAGATGTAAAGAGAAAAGTTTTGCGTAGGGAGCAGGCGCCGCGCTCCGGGGCTACTTTCCGGCCGCGGCGCTCTTGATCAATTCCTCCAGGAGGGTCATCTCCTGCGCGATCCGGTAGGGCGTGAAGGCGCGCTGGCACGCGGGCGGCGCGATCTCGTTGTACTTGAGGATCAGGGTGTTCACGAGGCCCATCCGGTCTCGGTGCTCGGAGCGCAAACGCTCGATCATGCGCTGGCGGGAGGCATCGTTGCGCGCGGCCCGGACGGCGCGCAGGGAGCGCTCCTTCTGCGTGCCGATCTCGCCGCGGATCTTCTCCACGTCCTTCTCGATCTGGAGCCAGGGGGGGAGGGCGCGGGCGTTCTTCAGGAGGCGGTTCGCGGCGCGCATCTCCGCCGGGGTGAACGGGTCGCTCTCCAGGTCGAGCGGCTGTCCCTTGCCGGGAAGGTCGTCGAATTCGCCGTTCGCCATCGCGTCGGCGATCTTGCGCTCGGCGACGATGGTGGTCCACTCCAGCGGCGAATCGTTCGTAGGGCGGCTCATATCGATACTTTGTACCGCTCCGTACCCCGCGAGGTTCCCGCCGCGGGGCGAAAGCAGATCGCCCCTCCCCGTTAACGGGGAGGGGCGGGGACAGAGGAACCCGGGGTTTGCGGTGACCAGGTCGCGGCGCGCGCCGCGCACACCGCGACCCCCGCTAAGCGGCGGTGACCAGGTCGCGGGAGTCCGGCTGCGGAAGCCGGTAGCGCTCCTCGTAGGCGGCGTCGAACGCGGCCAGGCTCGGGGCGATGGTTCCCTTTGTGAGCAGCCGGTCCTTGACCGCCTCGGGGGTCTTGAGGCCGTTGCCGGTGATGGCGATGACCACCACGTCGTCCCGCCCGAATGCGCCGCGCTCGGCCAGTTTCTTCGTCACGGCGACGGTGACGCCGCCCGCGGTCTCGGTCCAGATGCCCTCGGTCGAGGCGAGAAGCTCGATGCCGTCCAGAAGCTCGTCGTCGGTCACGTCCTCCGCGCCGCCGCCGGTCGTCCGGCACTCCGCCGCCGCGTAGTAGCCGTCCGCCGGGTTGCCGATGGCGATGGACTTCGCGATCGTGTTCGGGCGCTGCGGGCGCAGCACCTCCGCGCCGGTCTTCACCATGCTGGTGATCGGGTTGCAGCCGCTCGCCTGCGCGGCGTAGATCTTGGTCTTCACCTCGTTGTCCAGCAGGCCGAGCTTCTCGAACTCGCGGAACGCCTTCGGGATCTTGGTGATGAGTGAGCCGCCCGCGCAGGGGACGATCACGTGATCGGGGGCGCGCCAACCGAGCTGCTCGGCGATCTCGTAGCCGTAGGACTTCGAGCCGTCGCCGTAGAACGGGCGCAGGTTGATGTTGGCGAACGCCCAGCCGTACTTGTCGCCGACCTCCGCGCAGAGCCGGTTCACGTCGTCATAGCAGCCGTCCACGGCGACGACCTGCGCGCCGTAGATGAGGTTGCCCAGGACCTTGTTCTGCTCCAGGTCGGAGGGGATGAAGACGAAGCACTCGAAGCCGCCCTCCGCCGCCTGCGCCGCCACGGAGTTCGCCAGGTTGCCGGTGGAGGCGCAGGCGACCGTGGTGTAACCGAACTCGCGCGCCTTGGTCAGCGCGACCGAGACGACCCGGTCCTTGAAGGAGAGGGTGGGGTGGTTGACGGCGTCGTTCTTGACGTAAAGGTTGCGCAGGCCCAGCGCGCGCCCGAGGCGCTCCGCCTTGACGAGCGGGGTCCAGCCCACCTGCTTGCCGACCGTCGGCTCGCCGTCCACCGGCAGCAGGTCCTTGTACCGCCACATCGAGAAGGGACCGGCCTGAATGCTCTCGCGGGTGACGCGCCCCTTCAGGGAGTCCCAGTCGTAGGCCACTTCGAGCGGCCCGAAACAAAGCTCGCAAACGTGCGTCGGCTGCTTGTCGTACTCCGCGCCGCACTCGCGGCACCGCAGCCCCTTGACAAATCCCATTTCGCTTACCCCTGTCCGTCGGTACGTCGCCGGGCGACAAAAAAGGCCGCCCGACCTTGCTGTGCCGTGGCCGCCACCGGTGTGAGCGATGGCGACGGATGCAAGGACGAGCTGCCCTGTTTTACGCTCGTGGTACCACCTTGCTTTGCGGGGGCGCATCACCTGAATGAGAGGGAGGCCACCCGCCTTTGAGGCCGCGGGAGCGGGAAGACGATAAAACCATCTCCGACGGCACGGTTTTGATAACGGGGACCCACCACCCCGGCGCGGACTACTCGCGGGGCCGAAGCCCGCTTTCCCCCGCGCGGCTCCGCGGTCATTTCCGCCGTCGCTTCCCGTCCGGTTTCCAGCTACCCCGGCTCTCTGGTTCGGGACCGATGCGGCGTACTGCTCCGCTTCCTCGCCTTTGCAGGATAAATCCTGTCGTTACCCGTGAGTATACGTCGCCGCCGCGCCCCCTGTCAAGGCGGGGGACGCCCGCGGCGGTTTGACACGGGACGCCCCGGTGCGCTATGATGCTTTTCGGGCGGACAGGCTTAACGTCCTGTCGCCCGGCACCTTTCTCCGCTGCCGCCGCGCGCGCGCGCCCCGCCGATTACGCGAAAGAGAACGTCACCGCGCTTATGAAGGGTATCGTCCTTGCGGGGGGGAGCGGCACGCGCCTCTATCCCATCACCCTCTCCACGTCCAAGCAGCTACTCCCGGTCTACGACAAGCCGATGGTCTACTATCCGCTTGCCACCCTGATGCAGGCGGGGATACGCGAGATCCTTCTCATCTCCACGCCCGAGGACCTGCCGCAGTTCCGGCGGCTGCTCGGCGACGGCGCCCAGTTCGGCGTCGAGATGAGTTACGCGGTGCAGCCGCGCCCCGAGGGGCTGGCGCAGGCGTTTCACATCGGCCGGGAGTTCGTCGCGGGCGGCCCGGCGTGCCTCGTGCTCGGCGACAATCTCTTCAACGGCGACCGCCTGTCGGAGCAGCTCCGGGAGGCCGCGGCGCGGCCCGAGGGGGCGACCGTCTTCGGCTACTGGGTGCGCGACCCCGAGCGCTACGGCGTCGTCGAGTTCGATCCCGAGGGGCGCGCCGTGTCCATCGAGGAGAAGCCGCAGCACCCGCGTTCCCATTACGCGGTCGTCGGCCTCTACTTCTACGACAGCCGGATCACGGAGATCGCCGCCGGGATACGGCCCTCGCCGCGCGGCGAGTTCGAGATTACCGACGTCAACCGGGTCTACCTGGAAGCCGGACTGCTGCGCGTGGAGAAACTGGGACGGGGCACCGCCTGGCTCGACACGGGCACCCATGACTCCCTCCTGGAGGCGAGCAACTACGTCGCCGCCATCGAGCACCGCCAGGGCCTTAAGATCGCCTGCCTGGAGGAGATCGCCTACCAGAACGGCTGGATCACCGCCGAGCAGGTGCTGACGCAGGCGCACGGCCTGGGCAAGACCGAGTACGCCGCTTACCTGCGCCGCCTTCTGGACGGCGCGGACCGCTAAACGAAAGACCTTTAAAGACACACGCATGCTGGAGAAACTCTCCCCCGACGCCCTCGGACCCGAATACCGGTCGGCGGTCACCACGCAGGAGTACGCGAAGAAGACGCCGATCGAAGGCGTGCGGGTCCTGGACCTGCGCCTGATGACCGACGACGGCGGCGCGTTCGCCGAACTCGTCCGCTTCGACGACAATGGCCGCCTGCTCGCCATCCCCGAATTCCAGGTGCGGCAGTCGTCCTACTCGCTGGTGCTGCCCGGCGCGATCAAGGCGTTCCACCTGCACTACAACCAGGAGGACGTCTGGTTCGTCCCGCCCACGGACCGGCTGCTGATCGGCCTGGTCGACGCCCGCGAGAAGTCGCCCACCTACAGGGCGACCATGCGCTTCGTGATGGGCGGCGGCAAGGCGCAACTCCTCTACATCCCGCGCGGGGTGGGGCACGGCTGCGCGAACGTCGGGACGGAGCCCTCCACCATCCTGTACTATGTGAATCAGCACTTCAATATCGACGACCCCGACGAGCGGCGTCTGCCCTGGGACATCCTGGGAGCGGACTTCTGGGAGATGACGCCCGGTTAAGCCGCCCGGCGAGCGCGGCGCGCGGGTCGTTACGGGGAGACGGCGATGGCGCATGGGGAAGAAAACGGCAGGGGCGCGGCGGCGAAGGGCGGCTGTCCGCGCTGCGGCGGGGCGACGGCGAAGGGCGTCCTGAAGAGCGGCAACGCGGAGGCGCAGGTGGTCATCGCGGGAGAGCCGGACGGCTTCCTCGGGGTCATCCCCTACACGACCTCACAGGTCGCCGCGCGCGTCTGCCGCCAATGCGGACACATCGAGCTGTTCGCGCGGAACCTGCAGGACCTGCTGAAAGTGGAGCCGGATGCCTGATAGCCGGGCGGCAGCGGAAGAGGGCGGCACGATTCCCTCCTTCCCCGTGGTGCGCTGGAAGAACGAGTGGGCGACCTTCGTCGCGGCGGTAGCGCCCCCGGAAGGCACGGGCGTGGACGCGCCCGCCGCGCTGGTCTTTCCGTTCTACGGGGATCGGATCGTGCTCGCCGACATCGCGACGCGCGGCTGGTGCATCCCGAGCGGGCACATCGAACCGGGCGAGACGCCCGAGCAGGCGGTGCGGCGCGAGTCCGAGGAGGAGGCCGGGGCGGTGCTGGGG
>DATLHN010000610.1:0-3446 GCA_035539875.1 Armatimonadaceae bacterium | reverse complement strand
GTGTCCTCCCAGGAGCCGCGCCCCACCTTCGTGCCGTCCGGCAGCGTCCCCTCGTCCGTGCCGAACGCGTCGCCGGACACCTTCAGGCTGACCCCGCCGGTCCCCCACCCCTTCCGCAGCAGCTCGGCGCGCAGCCGGCGGCAGAAGCGCGGCAGCCACGCCGCCTCGTCCAGGATGTCGGGGATGCCGTTGCCGCTCTCGGGGATGTTCAGCTCGCCGTCCGCGAACTTGCCCGGCCCCATGTCGTAGACCAGCAGCAGCTCCTGGGCGACGCGCAGGTGCGTGTAGTAGCCGTCCCAGTCGCCCGCGTCCTGGTACCAGCCCCAGGCGTCGTCCAGCGCGCCGGGGGATTCTGCCATCAGCCTCTTCGCGTCGCCGCCCTCGCTGCCCCACTCCGGCCAGCGGACGCGGGTGTAGCGCAGCTTGCCCGCGAAGCCCGGCGTCCGCTTCGGGTGGTGCGGCGCGGGACGCTCAAACTCCGTGTGCGGCTTCGCCAGCGCGATGCCGGAGCGGTTGTGGTACAGCGCGCGTGCGACCGTCCGGAACGCGGGCCGGTACACGTCCGCCTCGACCTTGAACGGCCACGAACAGCCGACCCCCTCCACCGCCGCGACGTAGGTCCCCGGCGTTTTGAAGGCGGAGAAGTCGCACTCCCACACGTCCGCGCCGAGGAAGTTGCCGTGCGGCGGCGAGTCGGACTTGTGGAACGTTTCCTGCGCTTCCCTCGCCCCGCGGAAGCGCACCCGCCCGGTGAACGCCTTCTTACCGGTCGCCCGATCGATCAGGTGGAACGGGCGGCCCTCGTACGCCTTCAGGTCCAGCGGGCCGCGGTCCCCCATCCAGTGATAGACGTAGGCGAACTTGGCGGGCGCGTCGGGGACGTGGCCGAGCGTGTTGACGTGGACGGCCTCGGAGCGGGAGCGGGCGGGGTCGTACGTCAGCTCCCACTCCCGGCCGTTCTTCGCCAGACCGCCGGTGCGGACGGCGTAGGTCCTGCCCGGCTTCATCGGCGCGGGCAGGGTCAGGTAGACCCAGTGCTCGGCGGCGTGGTCAGGCCGGTCGTTGACGGCGCGGCCGTCCTCCCAGCGGTCGGTGAACCAGGCGAACTCCGTCCCCTTGCTCTTGCGCCCGACGGGGCCGAGCGGCGTCCGCGGCTGATTGTACGCCGGGTCGTCCGCGCTGACGACGGCGTAGGTCGCCGGGCGCGCCGCCGCGGCGGTGTCCAGCGGGTCGACGATCACCTTCTCGGCGGAGCGCGGCGTCCCCCGCCGGTGGTGCTCCACGCGGCCGTCGTCGAAGTGCAGCATCAGGATCCGCTCCGTGAGCGGCCGGACGGAAACGAGGTCCGACGCCCGCGCCGCCCCGGCGGCGGAAGCAACGATGGCGAATCCGGCGGCTGCCGCCCGGATTCCGAGCCGCGGGCCGCTGACCCGACGGCAGACGAACACCGCCCCGTCCCCGCCGTCGACCTGGACGGCGGGCCTGCCCCCGGCGAGCGGGATCGCCGCCGGCGCCGCGCGCTTCGCCCGCTCCGCGCCGTCGAAGCCGTCTACGTCCATGGGAATCGTCCTTTCGCCGCTCGCCGCGGGGATTCGTACCGTTCGTTCCGGAGGCCAGGCGCCGCCGTACAGCACACGGCGCGCATACAATGGCGCATACAGCGGTGTTAGACGCCGGGCGTGTTATCCCTCCGCGGCCCGGCAACGCCTTTGCCGCCCCCGGGAGGTGCTGGACGTCTGAGGCCGAATACAATGGTACGTGGCGTTCGCGAGGTAGAAGTAACGGGCGGGTCGTCGAAGACCGGACCGATGCCGATCGCGACACGATTTATCCTGGTTATTCCGGATTACGGCGCTCGCGCGCCCGTGCACGGGCGGCGCGAGGCCGGGGAGGTGTGCGGCCGTGTCTGAGAACGTTGCTCCCGATTCGCTATCCCTCGCCGCGGCGCCGGTCCGCCCCGGCATCGAGACTTTCCTCGCCGACGTGCCGCGGGCGCTCCGGGGGAGGCGGGTCGGCCTGATCACCAACCACTCCGCGATCGACCGGTCGGGCACCCCGGACATAGACCTGATCGCGAAGCACGGGGACCTGAAGCTGGTCGCCCTGCTGGCCCCCGAGCACGGCATCCGGGGCACGGCGCAGGACGGCGTGAAGGTCGAGGACGAGACCGACGCCAGGACGGGCGTCCCGGTCCACTCCCTCTACAAGGCCGAGGACCGCGGCCCCACCCCGGCGATGTTGAAGGACGTCGACGTTCTGGTCTACGACCTCCAGGAGGTCGGGGGGCGGACGTGGACGTACGTCTCCACGATGGCGCTGTCGATGCAGGCCGCCGCGCGCAAGGGCATCCCGTTCGTCGTGCTGGACCGGCCCAACCCCATCGGCGGGGAGATCGTCGAAGGCGCGCTGCTCGACCCCCGGTTCAAGTCCTTCGTCGGCATGTACCCGATCCCGGCGCGCCACGGGATGACGGTCGGCGAGCTGGCCACCCTCTTCAACCGCAAGTACGGCGTCGGCAGCCCGGACCTCACCGTCGCGCGGGTCGAGAACTGGCGGCGCTCGCAGTGGCAGGACGCGACCGGACTGCCCTGGGTGAATCCCTCCCCCAACCTGCGCTCGCTGGCGGCGCTGACGAGCTACCCCGGCTCGGTCTACTTCGAGGGCACCAACCTGAGCGAGGGCAGGGGCACCGACCGGCCTTTCGAACAGGTCGGCGCCCCCTGGCTCGACGCGCGGGAGGTCGCCCGGGTGATGAACGAGCGGCATCGGCTTCCGGGCGTCCGGTTCGAGGCCGTCACGATGTCGGTGGCGCCGACGGCCGCCAAGCACGGGGGGCGGACGATCCCGGCGGTCCGCTTCGCCGTCACCGACCGGCGGGCGTACCGGCCGGTGCGCGCGTCGCTCCTGCTCATCGACGAGATCCGCGGGCGGCACCCGCGCGACTTCGCCTGGACGGCGACCATCGACCGACTCACGGGCTCCGACAGGGTGCGGCTCGCCGTCGAAGGCGGACGACTCGCCCCGCTCCTGGAGGAGTGGGACCGCGAGGCCGCGGGGTTCCTCGAGAGCCGCAAGCCGTACCTGATCTACCGCTGAGCACCGAGCCAACAAGCCGGGCCGACGACTGCGTCCTGACGGGCGTGTAGGATGCGCCGCAGTCAGATGCCGTGCTCCTGGGCGAGCCGCCCGGAGACGACCTCCCGCGTGACGAGCGGCTACGCAGCCACGGGCCATTCGGGGCCGACGCCTGCGGTCTGCCGGATGCGCGCGCGCGCGCCCTGCTGTCCCTTGTTTGTCCCTTAAAATGGGGTAAATCAAGTCACCATGATGCTACGAACGGACACGGCGGACACGACCGCCGCCGACGCCGACGAAAACGGGCGGGTCTCGGTGACCGAGGAGCAGCGCGCGGAGGGGTTTGACCTGCCCGCCGCGCCCACCCCCGA
>DATLHN010000609.1:0-2205 GCA_035539875.1 Armatimonadaceae bacterium | reverse complement strand
GCGCCGAAGGAGTGGTTCACCGAACTGCTGACAGGAACGCAACCGGACGCGGTCCCGCTGAACGAGTTCGAGTACGCGGACGCGCTCCGGACGGGCAATCCCGAGGCGCGCGCCTACCTCGACGCGGCGAAGCCGATGCTTACGAACCGCGAGACATTCACCAACCCGGTGCAGGTTTTCGGCCTGCCGCTGGCGAACGTCCGTGTGGGAGCCGACGGCCTGCCCGTCCAGCCCCTGCCGCACGACATGCTTTACACGAACCCCTCTACCGTGGTGCTGTACCGATGAACGCCCAGGATCGTATTCTCGTCGCCCTCGACGTCTCGACCGTTGACGACGCCCTGCGCCTCGCCCGGTCGCTCGCGGGGAGGGTCGGCGGGCTGAAGGTGGGTCTGGAACTGGTCAACGCGGCGGGCTTCGACATCTTCGACCGCCTGCGCGACGCGGGCGCGGACCGCATCTTCTACGACGCCAAGTTCCAGGACATCCCGAACACAGTGGCCGGGGCGGTGCGCGCCGCCGCGCGGCGCGGCGTCTGGATGGTCAACGTCCACGCCTCGGGCGGGTTCAAGATGATGCAGGCGGCGCGAGAGGCCGCCGACTCCGTGGAGAAGCCGCCGCTCCTGATCGCCGTTACTGTACTCACCAGCATTAACGACGACGCTTTGAACGAGGAGCTTCGCGTACCCGGGCAGGTCGCGGAGCACGTGGAGCACCTGTCGCTGCTGGCGAAGGACGCCCGGTGCGACGGCGTCGTCGCCTCCCCCCACGAGGTTTCGCTGATCCGCGGGGCCTGCGGAGACGAGTTCGTGACGGTGATCCCCGGAGTGCGCCCGAAGGGGGTCGGGGCCGACGACCAGGCGCGCGTCGCGACGCCGGGCGAGGCGGTGAGCGCCGGGGCGCACTATCTGGTAATAGGGCGCGCGATCACGCGCGCCGACGACCCCGCCCGCGCGGCGGAGGAGACCGCCGCCGAGATCGCGGCGGCGTCCTGACGGCATTCGAGGAGGAATCGATTGGCATCCAAAGTAGCGCTTCAGATGTATACCCTGCGCGACTTCACCGCGACCGAGGCGGAGCTCGCGGATACCCTTCGGAAGGTCGCCCGTATCGGGTATCCGGCCGTCCAGATGTCCGCCGTACGCGCCATCGAGGGTGAGTCGCCGGCCGTGGACGCGAAGACCGCCCGCAAGATGCTGGACGACAACGGCCTCAAGTGCGTCGCAACGCACCGGTCCTGGGACGCCCTGGCGAACCGCACGGACGACGAGATAGAGTTCCACCGGACGCTCGGCGCGACCTACACGGCGATCGGCGGCATCCCAAAGGAGTACGGCGAGCAGGGCGCGGACGGCTACCGCAAGTTCGTCGCCGACGCCGCCCCGGTAGTGGCAAAGCTCAAGGCGGCGGGAATCGGCTTTGGCCACCACAACCACTCCCACGAATTCATCCGCCTCGCGCCGGGCGACCCGACCACGCTCTACGACATTCTGATCGAGGCGGGCGGGCCGGACTACCTCCTGGAGGTGGACGTTTACTGGGTCTGGCATGCGGGCGTCGACCCGGTACGCCTGATGGAGCGTTGCGCGGGCCGGGTCCCGTTCATCCACCTGAAGGACAAGGAGGTCGTCCCGAAGGACGGACCGGTGATCGCGGCCATCGGCGAGGGCAACTTACCCTGGGACCCGATCATCGCCGCCTGCGAGAAGGCGGGCGTCGACTGGTACGCCGTCGAGCAGGACACCTGCCGCCGCGACCCGTTCGACTGCGTTCGCTCGTCTTTCGAATACCTGACCTCGAAGGGCCTCTAAGAGCGGTCCCGCGCCGCCACCGTCGCGCCGATGCTCACCTCCACGTTTATCCACGTCCCGGGCGTCGGCGCGACGACCGAAAAGCGCCTCTGGCAGAACGGAATCCGAACGTGGGCGGACGCACTGGCCGCGTCCTCTTCGGACCTGCCGCTCACCGCCGCGCAGCGGTCGTTCTTCCGGCCGACCATCGAAGCGTCCGCCTGCGCGCTGGAGCAGGGTGACTACGCCTATTTCGGGCGGATGCTCCCGGGGGGCGACCAGTGGCGCGCCGCCCCGGAGTTCATGGACCGCGTCGGATTCCTCGACATCGAGACGAACGGCGGGAATCGCCCCGAGGACATCACCGTCGTCGGCGTTTACGACGGCGACGAGAGCCACCTGTACGTCAAGTACC
>DATLHN010000608.1:0-10145 GCA_035539875.1 Armatimonadaceae bacterium | reverse complement strand
GGTTCAGCCCGAAGCTGTAGATGCGCACGCCCCGTGGCAGCTTGCTCTCCTCGTCCGCGCCCCAGAGCAGCGCGTCCTTGTACGTCCCGGTCATGTTCGTGAACCGGTTGAGGCGGAAGCCCAGGGAGAGCGAGAACTCGCCCGCCTGCGCCTCCTCCGTCGTGAGCGCCGTGACCGTGTAGGCGCTGCCCAGGTTCAGATCGCCGAACTTCGCCTGGAGGCCGAACTCCTGCCGCTTCGCCTCGGTGATCCTGCCCTTGTCCTCCGGGTTGATCGTCAGCGCGCCGGTCACGGTCAGCGTCGGAGACGGCTTGAACGCGACCCGTGTCGAGGTCGTGTTCAGCGTGGACGGGCCGTCGTCGTTCGAGGCGGAGCGGTTGATGAAACTCCCCTGAAGGTCCACGTTCTTGATCGCGCCGATCTGCGCGCTCATCTCCGTAACCGAGGTCTTGTCCTCGCCGACCTCGTTAGTGCGGACGCCGGTGGTGATCTTCGCCCCCGGGGCGAGCGCGATCTCCGCGCGCGCCGCCTGCTGGGAAGTCTCCCGAGCCTTCTCGGAGTTGAGCTCCCGCTCGCCGCCCTCCTCGGACTTCCCGAAGGGGGTGACCGACTCCTGCTTCTGCTCCGCGGTGAAGGTCACCGAGTGCGACGCCTTGACCGTGACCGCGATGCTCTGCTTTTCTTCAAGCGCGCCGAAGGACTCCTTGGTGAGCGTGTTGACGGCGACCGCGGCGGACTGGGACTTGTCCTTGCTCGCCGTGTTCAGCGCCACCGACGTCTCCTGGAGGGTGACGTCGCCCTTGTCGCCGTCGTTGTTGGTGGCGACCTGTTTGGCGACGCCGCTCACGGACGTGCGCGTCCCCAGCTTCGCCGAAAGGTTCAGCTGGTCGGTGACGACGTCCGCCCCGACCCCCTTGGCGTTGGTCTTCGTGTCCTCGACGCGCGAGTAACCGAGCGCCGGGGTGTTGCCGATGCCGCCCAGGCGTACGTTCCACTTCGACAGGTCGGAGGAACCGCCTGCTCCCGTAAGGGAGCGCGTCTCGACCTGGCTCCAGTCCGCGTTGAACCACCCGGTGAACGCGTAACGGGCGGCGAGCGAGAGCTGCTGGAGCGCCGACTCGCCCATGCCGAACGACTTGCCCGCCGTCGGCGCGAAGTCGCGGCCCGTGCGCAGGAACCCCGCGTCGAACCCGTTCTTCTGGTTCCCGGTCTTATAGCCGAGCGAGAGACCAGTTCGGTCCATGAACCCGTCCTCGCCCTTGCTGTCCTTCATGTCGGGCGAGAGGTAGACCTGCGACGTCAGTCCGCCTCCCAGCAGGCTCATCCGGTTGTTCAGGCCCCACACCAGGAGCGTGTCCAATGCCGCGCTCTTGCTGCTCGCCGCCGCGCCCCCGACCTTGGGGAGAGCCGTCAGCTGCAGGCTGGTCGCGCCCGCCTTGAGGACGGGGAGCGTCACGGGCGCGGCGGCGGGGTTCTGGTTGCGCTCCGAGAGGCCCGGCGAGTAGGCGTAGTCGATCCGCGCCATGGACGCCTGCTTGAGCGGCTCCTTGAAGGTGAGGACGCCCTTCTCCAGGTCGAGCGAATACGCGGCCTCAGGCAGGCGCTTGCCGTCTACCTGGACGACCGTGACGTACTCCCGGCTCTGGACCAGCTTCTTCCAGGTAAGCTCGTACGGGCCGGGCGCGTTCTTCCCGGCAAAGATGTCGCTGGTGGGGACGAGCGTCGGCAGGTTCGTGGGGGCGACCCGGGAGGAGGCGAGCAGCTGGGCGTCCGCGCTGCCCTGCGCGAAGGCGACCGAAGGCAGCGCCGCCGCGTTGACGATCGACGCCAGCGCTGCGCCGGCGAGGATCGCAGCGGCAGCTCCTGACCGACTCCGGTGCTGTCCCTTCTTCTCAGTCATACGTTTGATCTTCCGACCCGGGGCAGCGCACGTGCCGTCGCCCTGATGAGTCCGGTACTGACATTACTTCTGACGTGGTTATTCCGCGAAAGTTTCCCCGTTTGCCCCACAATTCCAAATTGTGGCGTGCTGTCGCGAATTTGTATCCCATTATTTTACCCGCGTGTTGACACGGGCGAGCGATCCGGCGGGTATAAGTGTGGTAAAATTTACCTAAGTTAGTAAAAATTTGTCGAAGCAGGGAGGCGTGCTGGGGCGCTTCCCGTCGGCGCGGACGTCCGGTTTCGACTCTTTTACGGCTGCATACTTCTGGAAGGCAGGGAGTGAAGATAGAGTATGTCCGAGTTCAACCCGCATGACCTGGCGAGGACCGAAGACTTCCACCGGCAGCTGCGCTATTTCAACGACATGGTGCTGGAAATGCGCTCGTTCCTCGGGCTGGAGGCTTCGGAGGTGAAGCCCTGCCAGGAGGCGGAGCGCGAGCTGAACGCGGCGATCATCCGCTGCCAGGCGGCTCTGGCGACGCTGGCGGAGGCCGAAGACGCCGTGGCGGCGGCGAAGGATGCCCTGGCGCGCGCGAACAAGGGGCGGCAGGACATACAGGCGGAGGCGGAGCGCCGCATCGAGGCGACGATGCGCACCGTGGACACCCGCCCCAACGTCCGCCCCGAGTACAAGGGCAGCCTGCGCGAGGTCTTCGACTTCTCCTACCGCGACGTCGCCGCGGCGGTGAACAACGCCTTCGCCGCCGCCCTGCCGCCCCCGCCGGCCTACGGCCCGGAGGCGGGGGGCATACTGGCGCCGATCCCGACCGCCGCGCACGGCTACGTGGGCGTCCCCGCTCCGGCCCACCTCCAGGTCTACGCGGAGAATCACGCCGTCAACCGGCTGACGTGGGAGTACCCGGTAGACGCCCCGCCCTCCCTCTCCTTCGAGGTCGAGGCCGCGGTCGACGAGAACGCGGGGGCGCCGGGCATCTACAGCGTGCCGGACGTCCGACAGTTCCGCTACATCGCCAATGTCGCCGGGGACGGCCCCGGGGAGTACCGTCACTCGGTGGAGGACGCCTACGGCAGCCCGGCGCGCGACGGCATCCTGGTACGCTACCGGGTGCGCGCCGTCTCCGGCGCGCTCGTCTCCGAGTGGAGCGACATCGTCTCCGTGCCGTGCGTCAACCGGGCGGAGGCTCGCGGCGGCCTGCTCGACCGACTCTTCGCGGCGCGGCGCTAAGAGGACTGCGGTTCGCGCGCGCTCGTAATAAGGCGCGGGAGGGGAATGGTCCCCCTCCCGCGCCTTTACCTTGACGCCGACCCCCCGGCAACGATATCCTCGGGTCGTTGTCTAAGCAAGGCGTGAGAAGAAACCCGGGGGGGAGCAACGGGACGCACCCGACGAACGGCGCTGGCGACGGTGGGGGCGGCGGCGCGTCGCCGCACCGCGCGCCGATGGGGGTCGTCGTGCAGGGCTCCCTTTCGGAGGGGCTGGTCATGAAGCTGGCCCCCGCCGAGACGGTCGAGTCCGTGCGCGCGGGGAAGTTCCTGGTGGTGGACGGCGAGC
The DNA here is from genome assembly GCA_035539875.1 of Armatimonadaceae bacterium. Classification (GTDB taxonomy): domain Bacteria; phylum Armatimonadota; class Armatimonadia; order Armatimonadales; family Armatimonadaceae; genus CALEKU01. The sequence goes on along the minus strand of DATLHN010000608.1, from coordinate 6,688 downwards.
GGCAGGCGTTCTTCTCCATGATCACCGACGTCTCCCTCGGCGCGACGGACGCCCGGCTGACTACCGACCCGCCGGGCGGGTTCGACCCCGCGGACGGCCTGCTGCGGCGCGTCCTGAGCGGCGTGGGCACCTACGGGCAGGTCAAGCTGCGCCCCATGCTCATGCTGGAGAAGCGCGCGGCCGGGGCCCCGCTCTCCTCCGACGACCTGAGGCCCGTCAAGACCATCCCCGCCCACTTCCGCCCGGTCTACGAGGCGACCGAGGAGGACGTCGCCCGCATCTTCGGCTCCGAGGACGCCGCCGTCGCCGGGAGCGAGGACGCCGCCCGCCGCTACTTCCACGTCGGCGAGCCGCTCGACATGGAGACCCCGGTCTGCCTGAACCTCGACCGCTTCGTCGAGCGCTCCTCGGGCATCTTCGGCAAGTCCGGCACTGGCAAGACGTTCCTGACCCGCATCTGCCTCTGCGGCATCCTCAAGTCCCGCCGCGCCGTCTCGCTGATCTTCGACATGCACAGCGAGTACGGCTGGAAGGGGAGCGTGGAGGACGGGCGCGCGGAGGTGCGCGGCCTGAAGCAGTACTTCCCCAGCCAGGTGCAGATGTTCACACTCGACCCGGTCTCCGCCCGGCGGCGCGGCATCCGCCCCGACTTCGAGGTGCGCATCCCCTTCGCCCAGATCGAGCCGGAGGACATCCTGTTGCTCGCCGGGGAGCTGAACCTCACCCCGACGGCCGCGGAAACGACCTACCTGCTGCACGGCGCGCTGCGCGAGCGGTGGCTGGAGACGTTCCTCGGGATGGACAGCGAGGCGATCACGGCGTTCGCGGAGCAGCACAACGGCAACGTCGCCGCGCTGACCGCGCTCCAGCGCCGCCTGCGCATGATGGCGGCCGCCTGCAAGGGCTTCCTGGTGCCGACGCTCCCGGAGGCGGACGACGCCGTGCGGGCGATCCTGGCGCGCCTGGAGCAGGGCACGAGCGTGGTACTGGAGTTCGGGCAGGAGGGCAAGTCACTCTCCTACATGCTGGTCGCCAACATACTGACCCGGCGCATCCACGCGGCCTACGTCCGCAAGAAGGAGGAGTCGCTGGGTGGCGGCGGCGACCGGGGCGGGGAGCCGACGCCGCTCGTCATCTGCATCGAGGAGGCGCACAAGTTCCTCTCCCCCGCGCTCGTCTCGCAGACGATCTTCGGCACCATCGCGCGCGAGATGCGCAAGTACAACGTGACGCTGCTCGTGGTGGACCAGCGCCCCTCCGGCATCGACGACGAGGTGCTCTCCCAGATCGGCACGCGCGTCACCTGTCTGCTGAACGACGAGAAGGACATCGACGCGGTGCTGACCGGCGTCTCCGGGGCGCGCGAGCTGCGCGGCGTCCTCGCCTCGCTCGACTCGAAGCAGCAGGCGCTCCTTCTCGGCCACGCGGTCCCTATGCCGGTCGTCATCCGCACGCGCACCTACGACGACGAGGCGTTCCGCCGCTCCATGGGCGGCTTCGGCCGCGAGGCGCGCCGGGTAGAAGCCGTTTCCCCGGAGGACCTCGTACCGGCCGCCGTCGCCCAGGCGCCTTCGCCCCCGGACGGGGAGCCACAGCCGCAGCAGACGCCCCATCGCCGCCCCGCGCTGGAGCTGGATTTTGACTGAGGCTCCCGCAGCACCCGCGGCCCTGCCCGAGTGGGTCGGCGCACCCGTCGCGGCGATCGTCCGGGGGCAGCAACCGCCGCCCACACGTCCGCTCGGGCCGGGCGACCCCCTGCCGGACTTCAAGGTCGAGTACGGCGTCCTCGGCGCGGCTTCGAACGAGGAGCGCATCGAGGCGAGCGGCGGCGTCGTCTTCGCCTGGGGCGACCTGCGCCTCCAGTCCGAGTACCTGGTCTTCGACCAGCGGGAAAGGCGGGTCGAAGCCGCCGGGAACGTGGTGCTGACCCGCGGGGACGAGCGCGTGGAGACGGACGCGCTCACCATCCAGCTGGACGAGGGGACCTTCGTCGCGGAGCGCGCGGTGGCCGTCTCGCCGCCGGTGTACGTCCGCGGCGACCGGCTGGAGCGGTACGCGGGCGGCATCGTCGCCACCAACGCTCTCGTCACCCTGTGCCCGGAGGGCCGGGGGGAGTTTTTCATCCGCGCGCGGCAGGTGGACCTGGTCGAGGGACGCTACGCCGTGGTTCGCGACGCCTCCCTGCACCTGTTCGGCGCGCGCCTCTTCACGGTCCGCCGCTACAAGTTCCCGCTGCCCGGTTCCGACCGGGGCGAGGGCGTCAGTCTGCCGCTCACGGTGCGCCTGTCGCGCATCTCCGGGGCCGTGGTCGGGGCCACGAACACGTTCTCGCTCGGCCCCGGCACGGAGCTGCTGGCGAGGGTGGAGGTCCCCACCCGGCGCGGGCTCCAGTACGGCCTCACCGTGCGCCGCGACTTTCTGGGCGAGCAGGACGTCCCGCCGGACCCGCGCCGAAGTGGCGGCCTCCTCGGCGGCGGCAGCGCGCCCGCAGACCGGAGCGCCCCCGGGGCCGGGGAGTCGCCCCTGCGGCAGCTCCTGCGGGCGCGGACGCGCCGCCAGCCGGACGCCGTTCTCGACTACCAGACCATCCTGAGCATCTCCGACCCGCTGGCACGCCCGACGCAGGGGGTCACCCCCGAACTGCGCGGCGAGGCGACCCTGAGCGCCAATGAGGAGGTCGGCAGCAAGCGTCAGGGCAACCTCCTCTTCTCACGGCGGCCCGAGGTGCGCCTGCACGGGCGGCTTCCCCTCGGCCGCCCCGTCGCCGGGACGGGGAGCGAGGACCTGCGGAGCGACCTGCGCGCGGTCCGCGCCGTCGTGACCGGCGACTTCCGCGCGGGCGACTACCGCGAGCGGCGGCTCCAGCAGGACGAGACGACCGTCGAGAGCGCGCGCGCCCAGGCCACGGTCGGCATAGGGACGCTGCCGCTGCTGGTCGGGGAGCGCCTTCTCGTTCGGCCTCAACTTTCCTACTCCCACCTGAGCTACGAAGGCGGCCAGCGCTACTACTTCTTCGAGTCGAGCCTCGCCGTCGGGTACGTCTTCGGCCCGCGCGCCATCGTCGGCGCGGAGGTGCTGCGCCGCGACATCGGGGGGAGCACGCCGTTCACCTTCGACGAGATCGACACGCAGGACGAGGCCCGATTCCGCGCCCAGGGGCAGGCCGGGCGCTTCACCCTCGGACTCCTCGGGCGCTACGACCTCGACCAGAAGCGCCTTTTCGACTACGAGGTAGCGCTGGCGGTTCGTGGCCGGTGCGTCGAGCCGCGCGTCTCCTATCAGCGCCTCGGCAACCGGATCAACTTCGGCGTCAGTCTGGTGGGTTTCTAAGGCTCTTTGTCGCAGACGGACCGGGTGAGGGCTTGACACCGGGCATCCATATTGATATTACTATATTGTTGATTGCGCTGCGGTTTTGAGTGGAAGGGATGAGGAGCAGGCACATGGAGCGGGATGACACGATAGGCGTCGCGGAGTACGCGGGCCTGATAGACATGGAGACGCTGGAGCGGGTAGCGCCGATCCTCAAGAACGTGGCTCACCCGCTGCGGCTGCGCATCCTCGACTACCTCGAGCACAGCGGCGAGCCGCGTACGGTGACGGAGATCATGGGAGCGGCGAACGCCGCCCAGGCGATCGTCAGTCAGCAGCTGCGCATTCTTAAGGACATGGGCGTGCTGAGCGCGAAGCGAAGCGGCAATTACGTCCGCTACGGCCTGGCGGATCGGAGCGTTCTGCACGTGCTGGAGTGCATCCGGTCGCGCCAGGAGTTTCGCACGGGGCGTTGAAACGCCCCTTTCGTTTACGTCGTACATATTGAAATAGTTATCTACTTATCTATGGAGGTTCCCGCGATGAAGATCGGAGTGTTTTCGACCCCGGCGGCGGTGGCGACGCTGCTCGTCCTCGGCGGCGCGGTAGTGCCGGGCGCGCCCGCGGCGGCGCAGTCCTCCGGGCAGGGGATGATGGGCAGGATGCAGCACGGCGGCATGATGGGCCGCATGCAGGGCATGATGGGCGGCGGCATGATGGGCGGCGGAGGAATGGGCATGATGGGCATGAGCCGCATGCAGGGCATGATGGGCGGCATGGGCCGCATGCAGGGCGGTGGCTGCCCGATGCACGGCCGGGGCATGATGGGCGGCATGCAGGGAATGGGCCCCATGCACGGGGGCGGCGGAATGCAGGGCCAGAGCATGGGTAACATGCACGGTGGCGGCATGGGAGAAATGGCGTCGGCGCACGGACTCCTCGCGCGCCACGACCAGGTCCGCCGCAGCGTCCGCCATCTCCCCGACGGCGTCGAGACCCTCACCGAATCCGACGACCCCGAGGTCGCCGCGCTCCTGAAGCAGCACGTCCCCGCCATGTACGCCCGGATGAAATCGGGCCGCCCCGTGATGCCGATGCACCCGGTATTCGCGGAGCTGGCGCGGTTCGCGGGCCAGGTCGAGGAGAAGGTGACCCTGACCGAGAAGGGCGTCCACGTTGTCTCTACGTCGAAGGACAAGTACGTGGTGAACCTGATCCGCGAGCACGCGAAGCTGGTGGACGGGTTCGTCGCGCGTGGCATGGCCGCCATGCACGAGGGGCGCGCCGGGCGCGGCTCCGCGCAAGGTGACGCGCAGCCGGTCGAGCAGCACCAGGGGCACGGACAGCACGGCCACCAGTAGGCGGTAGAAAGCGCGGGCCGGGCGCGGTACCATCCTCCGGGGATGTCTCTAACCCCGGAGGAACCTGCCCGTGCCGCCGCTGCCCGATTACGCCCGTGAATACCTGCTGAGCGCCCTGGAGGGCGCGCCGGACGTTATTGCCGCGCTCCTGACCGACCTGCCCGCAGGCGACGCCGCGCTCTGGGACCGGCGGCCGGACCCGGAGCGGTTCACCCTGCGCGAGATCGCGGCGCACCTCGCGGACTGGGACGTCATCTACCGCGAGCGCCTGGAGCGCACCCGCGACGAGGACAATCCCTTCCTTCCTGACGTCGACGAGGGCCGGGTCGCCCTCGACCGCGACTACGCCCGCAGCGACGCACGGGAAAGCCTGACCCGCTTCGCGCGCAACCGCGCGGCGGTCGTCGCCCTGCTGCGCGCCCTGCCCGCCGACGCCTGGACCCGCCCCGCCGAGAAGGAAGGGGTCGGCACGCTCACCGTCGAGGCGCAGGTCACGCTGATCTGCGCGCACGACGGCCACCACGCCCGGCAGGTCGTCGCCTGGCTCCGCCCGCCGGAGACGGGGCGCTAAACCTCCCAGCGCAGCGGCTCCCCGCCGAGGAATCGGACCACCTCGTCGAAATCGCCCGCGTAGGAGCCCGGCTCCGCGGCCCCCGCCACGTGCGGCGTTAGCAACAGGTTCGACGCCGGGTCGCGCGCGTACGCGGCGAGCGGGTGTTCCGGGGCGAGCGGCTCCCACTCGTAGGTGTCGAGCGCGGCCCCGGAGAGACGACCGCTTCTCAGCGCCGACAGCAGCGCGCCCTCGTCCAGCACGCTCCCGCTCCCCCCGTGTACCAGCGCGGCCCCCTGTTTCATCCGGCCGAAGGCCGCCGCGCCGAGCGAGAGGTCCGTCTCCGGGCCGTAGGGGAGCAGACACACGAGGACGTCCGCCCGCGCCAGACATTCCTCGCGGTCCGCGCTCGCGACGCCCAACTCCCGCTCCACGTCCGCCGGATAGGGCGTCCGCTTGTGGTACAGTACCGCTCCCGGCGCGAAGCCCTTCAGCCGCCGCGCCAGCTCGACGCCGATCTCGCCCATACCGAGGATGGCCACGGTCTTGCCGGTCAGGCCGCGCAGGTCGGCGTACCCGGGCCAGTTGTAGGCGAAGGTGTCCTCGTCCGTCCGCCGCGCGCCTGCCAGTGGGCTGCCGTTTACCGTCGCCCCCCCCGCCTGCGCCGCAGCGTGCAGCGACCGGCCCAGCCGCTTCAGCACGGCCAGGGTCATCATCACCAGGTGCTCCGCCGCGTAGATGCAGCCGGTGACGGGCTGGACGCTGACCCGCACCCCACGCGCCTTCGCCTCCGCCACCGCGACGTCGTGGGAGAGCGACCCGAGGCGCACGATCAGGCGCAAGTTCTCCGCCGCCTCCACCATCGCCGCCGTCACCGGCTGGTTCCGCTCGGAGACGAGCATCTCGACGGTCGGCAATAGCGCGGCCGTCTCCGCCGCGTCCGGTCGGCGGCGCAGCAGCGTCTCCACCTGCGGCGGCGCGCCGCGCAGCGCGATCTTCTGGTGCCGCTCGCCGCGGTCGGTCAGAAAAAGCAATCGTGGTCGTGCCATGGGCTTCAGGTGAGGCGCAGGCGCACGCGCTGGAAGGTGTGGTCCGCGGCCTTCTCCAGGATCAGGTCGGCGCGCTCCTTCGTCGGGGCGATGTTCTGGCGCAGGTTGACGCCGTTGATCGTATCCCAGACGCCGTTCGCCATGGCGAGCGCCTCCGCCTCCGGAAGCTCGGCGTATCGCCGGAAGTATGAGGCCGGGTCGCGGAAGGCCGTTTCGCGCAGCTTTCGGAATCGCGCCAGGAACCACTCGCGGACGTGGGCCTCGTCGGCATCGATGTAGAGCGCGAAGTCGAAGTAGTCGGAAACGTAGGCCCGCTGCCGACCGCCCGTCTCGCTGGCGCGCTGGAGGACGTTCAGCCCTTCGAGGATGAGAATATCCGGGCGGCGGACGAACTGGTACTCCCCGGCGACGATGTC
>DATLHN010000607.1:0-7043 GCA_035539875.1 Armatimonadaceae bacterium | reverse complement strand
CAGGACGTCCACCACGACCGGAGGGGCGAGGCTCCGGGACCGCGCGATGTGGTCGGCTCCGACGGCGGGGTCGTCCCCGGCGGCGAGTTCGAAGGCCCGCGCGGCGTGGGCGGCCGACCCGAGGATGTGCCGGACCTGAGTCGCCTCTGGCAGGGGGTGGAGGAACGCGGCCCCGGCGGCGGCGAGCGCCGCGCGCGCGGCCTCGCTCGCGGCGGCCTTTTCCGCGTCGCGCGCCTCCCGGGCCGCCCGGTGCGCCGCCCAGGCGCTGTCGCGCAACGCCTTCGTCCGCGGCTCGGCTCCCGTCGCGAACGCGTGCGCGGCGTCGATGGCGGCTCGGGGTCGCCGGTCGTCCGGGCGCTCCCGTTCGATGATCGCCAGCGCGGGCCGCGCGCACGCCGCCGCGAACCCGGCGACCGCGCGCAGTTCGGACACGCTGAGTTCGATCGTCGCGGCGTCATCGGTCATGCGGTCCGTACTTCCCGGGGTCGGCGACGGCGATAGCGCACGCGCGCGCCGCGGGAATTCTTTCTGGTAATTCGTCGCGCTGGTGCGGCATATTCCGTTGAGGGAAAGAGTAGACACACAGGTGGGCGGGGGCCGGGAGACGTCCCGGTCCCCGCCCGCCTTTTACGCCGCTGCCGCAGCCGCCCTGGGCGCGGGCGGGACGCTCTGCGGGTGGCGGAAGACGTTGTCCGGGTCGTAGCGGCGCTTGACCTCCATCAGGCGCTCCAGGTTGTCGCCGAAGTAGTCGCGCAAGGGGTCCGCCAGGGTCGCGTCCGAGTAGTTGACGTACGCGCCGCTCGCGTAGGGGAGGAGCGCGGTGCGCAGGTTCACGACCCAGTCGGTCGTGGGCTGCGCGTCCTGCGGCGCGGTCCAGTAGCCGTCGTACTGCACCACGAACTTCGCATTGCGGTGGAACACCGCCGTGGCGTCCGTCGGGACGCGGCTCGGCGCGCCCCCGCCGCTGAGGAGCTGGACCATGGACGCCTGGCTCGGCGGCGCGGAGAGCGGCGGCACGTTCTCCAGAGCCGTGCGTAGGGTGCGGATCGCCTCGGGCGGGAAGGGGGCGTTGGCGAGGGCGGACGTGCTCTTGAAGATCTGCTGCCCGCTGTGCTCGCGCACCGCCCACGTCGGGTGGAGCGGGTCGACGCCGAAGAACATCCGCGCGGCGTTGATGAACGGCACGACCTGCACGGAGACGCCGGATGGCGGCGCGGCCATCATCAGCGGCGCGAGGAACTCCTGGACGCGCCCGAGCCGGTCGGGGGTCGCCGTATACTGACCGAGCACCGTGATCGTCCGGTCGGCCTTGAGGCTGATAAGGCTCGTCACGCCGTCGTCCACCTCGGACGCCCACCGCTGCCAGGCGTCCACGACGACGTCGAACGCGTCCCACTGCCACGAGAGGTTGAACACGGCGACCAGTCCGACCGGGCGCACGCGGAACTTGAACGAGGTGACGATGCCGAAGCTGCCGCCTCCGCCGCCCCGGAGCGCCCAGAACAGGTCCGGGTTGTCGCACTCGCTGACCTGGAGGACGTCGCCGCGCGCGTCCACCATCTCCGCCCCGATGAGGTGGTCGCAGGTCAGGCCGAACAGGCGCGACGTGATGCCGAAGCCGCCGCCGAGGGTGAGCCCCGAAAGGCCGACGCTCGGGCCGGTCGCCATCGGGAAGGTCACGCCGACGTCCCACAGCAACTCGGTCAGCTCCAGCATGTTCAGGCCCGCGCCAACCTCGGCGGTCCCGGCGTCGCGGTCCACGCGCACGACCTCCATGTCGTTCACGTCCACGATGACCCCGCCCTTGACGAGCGAGGAGTAGCCCTGATAGTTGTGCCGCCCGCAGCGCGGGGCGAGCGGGCGGCCGTTCTTCTTCGCCCACCGGACGGCGTTCGCGACGTCGCGCGCCTCCTGGCAGAAGACGACCGCCTCGGGCAGGTTGCCGTCGTAGTCGTAGAACGAGTTGAAGCCGCGCCGCGCGCCGTCCCACCCGGGGTCCCCGGGGCGTACCACCCGACCGGTCAGTTCCTTCAAGGCGTACCTCCTCTGCGTCAGGCCGGGCCTATCAGACCCAGCGTATTTCGTGGACGTTGCCGTCGGTCCCCCGGTAGACGGCGTGGCGTTGGGTAGGGCCGTTGAAGCCGCGGGGTCGGCCGGCCGCCGGGGCCGCGCCCGATTGGACGGAAAGGTCGGTGTGGGCGGGATCGGTCGCGCCGGGTACCCAGCGTATTTCGTGGACGTGCCCGTCGGCGCTGCGGTAGACCACGTGCTTCGATCCGGCCTCGGGGCTGTGGAAGGCGACCGGATCGCTGTGGGCGGGCGGGGCGGCGGCCATGGCGGTCAGGTTTCGGGAGCGCACCGGCTCGAAGCCCGCCCACCACAACTCGTGGACGTGGCCGTCGGTGGCGCTCCGGTAGACGATCTGGTGGCAGTCGTCGTAGGCGGAGTAGTAGCCGCATGGGTCGCCCGCCGCTCGGGGCGACCCGGCCGTCTGTGACAGGCGGTCGTGCCCGACCGCGCCCGTAGTCCAGTAGACCGAATGGATGTGGTCGTCCGCGCCCCGGAACGGAATGATGGTCTCGCCGCGCGACGGGTTGAAGTACGGGGACGGGTCGCCCTTCGCCGCCGGGGCGCTGCCGAGCGCGGTCGAGTCCTCGTGGCCGACGCCTTCCTGACCGGTCCAGTAGAGCGTGATGAGGTGGTCGTTTCCGTCGCGGTAGACGACCCGGTGCATGTTGTCGGTCGGGCCGTGGAAGCCGACGGGGTTCCCCGCCGCCCGGGGCGCGCCGACCGGGCCGGACAGCGCGTCGTGGCCGACCGCGCCGTCGCTCCAGTAGATCGAGTGGACGTGGCCGTCCGTCCCCCGGAACGGCACGACCTGGAGACGCGCGACAGTATCCACGTAGACCGACGGGTCGCCCGCGGCGATCGTCTCGCCGAAGAGGCTTGCGCCGCCCGGGGCGCCGCTCGCGTCCCGCCACATCTCAAACAGGCGGTTGTTCGCGTCTCGGTAGAGGATGTTCTCGTAGCCCGCCGGCCCGTAGTAGCCGAACGGGTCGCCGTCCGCCCTGGGAAGCCCGTGCAGCAGCGAGCGCGTCGTGTGGTGGTGGCTCCGGGGAGGCTCCGGGCGGACGGCGTCCTCCCACGGCAGGCGGTAGCCGCTCGCTTCGAGACGCCCTATCGGTACGTGTTCGATCCCGGCGATCCGGTCGCCCCGGACGGCGAGCACGCGGAAGCCATTGAAACCGGGCTGCCCGTCGTCCCGCGGCCCCAGGGCGGAAGTCTGGATCAGCAGCGGGCGGTGCCGCTCCCACCAGTCCGCTAGGTCGGGCGAGGCGTCCAGCGGGTCGGGGTAGGGCGGGACCTGCACCAGTTTATCGTGTTTGGCCGGTGCGGGCGCGTCGTACGGCTCGCTCGCGGCCGGAGCCTCCGGCGACACTTCGACGTCCGTCACCTCCGATTCGGGATAGCCGACCCGGGTCGGGTAGTAGAAGCGCGGGTTCCGGGCGTAGAAGTCGAAGTGGAAGCGCAGGTCGCCGTCCACCGCCAGGCGTACCTCGTTGTGGGTGTGGACGTGGCCGTGAAGCACCACGTCTGCCCTGCGTGGCGCGCCGATACCCGCCAGGAGGCGCAGCAGCGGATTCGCCCGGCCGCGGCTGACGCCGTAGTCGAGGTAGTCCGAGTTGTCCTCCCGCGCGATAAAGGTCGCCGGGCCGGGCGCGCCCGCGGGCGGCATCCATTTCGGGTGCTGGCGGAGAACTAAATCCTGCCGCAGAAGATAGTTTCGGACCTCCTCCTCCAGGGCCGGGCGCTGCGTCTCGCGCACGTAGTACGGGAAGTCGGTCTTGCGGAGGTTGACGAGCGGGGCGTGCAGGCCGACGACGACCAGACCGACGGGCGGCTCCGCGAAGAGTTCGGCCCGCACGCGCTCCAGGTCCTCGTCCGAGACGCCCTCGGAGTTGGGCGACCCGCTCGAAAAAGTCGCCTCGTTCTCGTCGATCCATCCGGTTATGACGCGCACGGCGTCGCCGAAGCTGGTCAGCACGCCCACGTCCCACCGGCTGTCGAGCATGACGACGCGGTGGTCGCCGAGCTTGACGACATAAGACGTTTGCTCGGCCAGGTGCTCGCGGTAGGGGCGGTTGTCTTTGTCGATCTCGACCATCCGGGCGGCCTCGTCGATGCTCCGGTCGGCCACGAAACCGAAGGGAAACGTGGCGATCGGGCTGCCCGCGCCGAACGTGAGCCGCCGCGCGTCCTCCCGGTCGATGTTGAAGACCTCGTAGTTCGTGAACTCCTTGCTTATGGGGTCGTGGCCAACCTCGAACAGGAGGTCGTAGGCGTGCTTCCGGTAGTCGTGGTTGCCGGGGATCAGGAAGATCGGGACGCGCAGTTCCTCGACGTCGGGGAAGTCGGGGCCGGGCGCGCGGCCCAGGATAAGCTGGCGCGTGAACAGGGCGTTGCCGCCCCCGTTCCGGTCGTCTTCCCTCTCGAAGATGTAGTCGAAGATGTCGCCGGTGGCGAGGATGACGTCGAGCACGCCGAAGTCGTGCAGGTAGTTGGCGTAGCGGATGAAACCCCGGAAGCGGTCGTTGAAGTTGATCAGGCGCTCCGCGCCTTCGGGCCGTTCGAGCGCGCGAAGCTGTTCCCGGAACGTGTCGATCCGACGGGCGACGTGGATGTCGGTGACGTGGGCCATACCGAAGTCGTGCCAGGACGAGCGATAGTAAACGGCGTGCGGCGCGACGACCCGCCACGTCCCGTCGTCCGCCCGCACCGCGACGTCGTAGAGCTGCCGCTCCGCCAGCGGCGCGGTCACGGGGACGCCGTAGACCGCGCCCGATTCCCCCTCCACTCCCGGCAGCCGTTCGGGCGTCCCCGCTATCAGCGGCGTGGCCGGGGTCGCCCCGCCCGTCGGGATAAGGCCGATACGCCCGTTTAGCGCCTCCGCGGCCGCCCGATGGGCCTGCGGAACCGGCCAGGACCCGACCTCGAAATTGATTGCCGAGCGCTCCCACGGGACGGCCGCGTCGGCGGACCCCGTGGCGATCGCGGGCACGCCGATCGAGGGGAACGTGAACCGGACGACGAACTCCCCCGACGCCCCGGTGATTACCGCTCCGCGCTCGTAAAGCGTTGCCGTCCCCTCGGATACGGCGAAACCGCTCGTCACCTGCTCGCCCAGTGCCGGATCAGCCATTTCGTTCCTCCTGTGATGAACACGGCGTGGCGGCGACTGTGCGTTGTCACGCGCCGCGTGGTCGTGTGTTCGGTCCTCGGGGAGACTCTATCGGCGACGCCTGACGGAATCCTGAAATGGCCGCCGGGGCGAAAAAACCGGATAGCCCGCAAGCGGGAGGCATGCAACGGGAAACGCGCTATCGCGAGTGATCCTAACAGGCGATGACGTACCGCACATTTCTGCACTACCCGCCGAAGTTCCTGCGGCGCTTCTGTGAAGGAGTTGCGCCTTCGGCGGACGAACGAGGGGACATGAGCCACCCGAACCCCGGCCCCGGCGGGCGCAGAGACGTCGGCGGTATCCTCTCGCCGCCCGGCCCGCCCGCCGTCCAGCGGCGCGTCTTCTTCCGCGGCGTGGTCACGGGGACGCTGGTCGGCGCGTTCGTCGCGCTGTTCCTCGCCGCGCCGCTGCTGCTCCTGCCGATCCTGCGGGAGCGGTTCCGCGAGGGGTTCCTGCGGGGGCTGGGGATCGGCGTCGCGGTCTTCCTCTGCCTGCTCGTCATCAACGCCGCGGCGGGCCTGATCGACGTCGCCCTCAACGCGGTCAAGAACCGCGACCTGCCCGACGACGGGTCGTGAAAGGAACGCCGCGCGCGTGGAGACTTCCCAGGCTCTCGAAACCGTCGCCTTCTGGGCGGGCCTGACGTTCGGCCTGACCTGGGCCGCCGTGCTCTACGTCCTGCACGTCATGACCGGCGGGCCGATCCAGGAGGCGATACAGGAGGGGTGGGAGGCGATGCAGCGGCAGCGGCGGCGTCAAAAACGCGCCGCCGCGCCGGAAGCGGCGGCGCGCGGCTTCGGCGTGCTGGTCTCGGACCTGCACATCGACACCTGGTTCGGGCCGCGCGCCACCGCGCTTCCGGACCAGGAAGGGAAGTTCGTCGCGTTCCTCGCGGCGGTAAAGGCGCACCCGGAGATAGACAGTTTCTACCTGGCGGGGGACCTGATGGACATCCCGCTCCACCCGGCGTCGCACGACGAGGACGTGATGCTCACGCTGAGCCCCGAGACGCTGGAGGACCGGGGCGTCCTGCTGCCGGTCTACGACCGCGTGCTCGGCCTGCTCAACGACCTGACCGTCCCCGCCCCCGAGGGCGCTCCCGACGCCGGACGGGTCGCGCGCAGCGTCTTCATGACGGGGAACCACGACGTCGGGATCAGCGGCGCGCGCTACGTCCGCGTCAAGCCCCCGATGCCGCCGTACGCCCCGAACGCCCAGATCGCGTGGAGTCCGTCGCTGCTCGTGCGCCACGCGCCGAGCGGTACGCGGTACGAGCGCCCGTTCTACGTTGCGCACGGCCACCTGCTGGACCCGCTCCTGTGGCTCTACCTGCGCTACGCCCTGCTCGACGCGCTGCGGCAGGGCTACCGCCACCGCGAGGAGCAGATCGTGACCGGCTTCCAGCGCGGCGGCAGCGTCGGCGGCGAAAACGCGCCGCCGCTCCGGACGCGGCGGCGCGCGGCTTCGGCGTGCTGGTGTCCGACCTGCACATCGACACCTGGTTCGGGCCGCGCGCCACCGCGCTTCCGGGCCCGGAAGGGGAGTTCGTCGCGTTCCTTACGGCGGTAAAGGCGCACCCGGAGATAGACAGCTTCTACCTGGCGGGGGACCTGATGGACATCCCGCTCCACCCGGCGTCGCACGACGAGGACGTGATGCTCACGCTGAGCCCCGAGACGCTGGCGGACCGGGGCGTCCTGCTGCCGGTCTACGACCGCGTGCTCGGCCTGCTCAACGACCTGACCGTCCCCGCCCCCGAGGGCGCTCCCGACGCCGGACGGGTCGCGCGCAGCGTCTTCAT
>DATLHN010000606.1:0-3354 GCA_035539875.1 Armatimonadaceae bacterium | reverse complement strand
GGAGCCGTACTACTCCCTTTTCCCGCCGGAGGCGCTGCCGCCGGTGCAGTACGGGCCGGAGGCGCTGCCGACGAAGGGGTTCGGGTACGAATGGTGCCGCCGGTCGTTCGAGGGCGCGTTCCCGGACTATGCCGCAACGATTGACCGCGCGCGGGCTAACTACCACGGCATGATTCGGATGGTGGACGACCAGGTTCGCCGGTTCGTGGAGTTCCTCGCGGAAAGCGGGCGGCTGGAGGACACGCTCCTCGTGTTCGTGTCCGATCACGGAGACTTCGCCGGCGAGTACGGCCTGATGCGGAAGGGGCCGGACCTCAACGAGCTGCTCGCGCGCGTGCCGATGATCTTCCGCGGGCCGGGCGTCGTGCCGCGCCCCGAGCCGCAGACGGCGCACGTGTCGCTGGTGGACATCTTCCCCACCCTCTGCGAGGCTTCCGGGACCGAGATTCCGGCGGGCGTGCAGGGGCGGTCGCTCTGGCCGCTGCTGACCGGAGAACCTTATCCGGAGGCGGAGTTCGCATCGGCCTACGCGGAGCACGGCTTCGGGGGCCTTCCGTACTGCGGCGGCGAGCCGCTCGACCCCGCCCTGGACGGCTTCGAGCCGTCGCCTCCCGACGGCGCGTGGGGCGGGTACGACTGCCTCAACAGCCGCACCCAATCCGGGACGGCGCGCATGCTCCGCCGGGACGACTGGAAGCTCGCCTTCGACGCGCTGGGCCGGGGGGAGTTGTACCACCTGCCCACCGACCCGCGCGAGATGCGGAACCGATTCGGCGATTCCGACGTGGCTGCCGTTCAGGCGGAACTGACGGCCGACCTCCTGACCTGGGTGCTGCGCGTGCAGGACCCCCTGCCGCTGCCGCGTGCCAATCGGCAGGGCCGCCGCTACGTTCCCAAGACCGCTCCACACAACTTCTGGACCCCGCACGTCCCCAAAACGCAGCAAAAAAACTAATACCCGGTTGACCTGCCGCACCCTGCGCGTGGTATATTCTCCCTATGGTTTCGCGTGTGCCGTACCACGCGAACATGAGGATCAGAGCAGCCATGCCGGTAACCATACAGGATCTGGCGAGGGAGTTGAACATCTCCCACACGACGGTGTCGCGCGTACTGAACAACCGCAACAGCGAGTTCATCTCCGCGGCGACCCGCGAACGGGTCTGGGAGGCGGCCAGCCGCCTCGGCTACCGTCCCCACCTCGCGGCACGCGCCCTGGTAACGGGGCGCACCCTTCAAATCGCCCTGTTGATGCGTTACCTGTACTCCGCGTTCCACGCGCGGGTGGTGCACGAAGTCCAGGGCCGCGTCCGCCAGGCGGGCTATCAGCTTATGATCGCCACTCTGGACCCGCACGCACCGGAACTGACCCTCCCCTTGGAAGGTCAGGTGGACGGTTTCCTCGCCTTCGAAGTGGGCGGTCGGGCCGCTGCGCTGCTCCGCCCGGCGAATTCGGGACCGCCTCCGCTGGTCGCACTGGGCGGACGCGACCTAGGCGACGGCGACTGTGTCGGATTCGACCTGGCGGCGGGGACGGCGGAGGCCCTGGCGCACCTGGAGGAGATCGGCTGCCGCCGGATCGCCTACGTCGGCGAAGACAAACACGACCCGCGCCGTACCTGTTACGAAGAGAAGATGCGGGCGGCCGGACGCACGCCGGAACGGGTCCTCGTGTCGAGCCAGCGGCGCGGAGAGGTCCGGGAAGCAGTCGCAATGTACCTCAATGCCCACGGCGTGCCGGACGGGTTCCACTGCTTCAACGACGAAGTCGCGCTCGGCGTCTACCGCGCCCTGCGCGACCGGGGCGTCCGGATTCCGCAGGATGCCGCCATCGTCGGCTGCGACGGCATCGAGGAGGCTGCGTACGTGGATACGCCGCTTACGACGATAGAACTCCCCATCGCCGGGATGTGCGAACAGGCTTGGCAGACGCTTCACCAGCGCCTGAACGGGGCCGACGTGCCGACGCAGAGAACTCTGCTGCTCCCTCGCCTGGTCGTTCGGGCCTCGACACAACGTTAGGAGACATTCCGATGTTAATAATTTCGTCACGCCGCGGTAAGACTCTCCCGCATCCGCGGAGCGCATTCACCCCCGGTAAAAGCGGAGCTTTTACTTTGATCGAGCTTCTCGTGGTCATCGCCATCATCGCGATCCTGGCCGCGATTCTGTTCCCGGTGTTCGCGCAAGCGAGGGAAAAAGCACGGCAGGCGTCCTGCGCCAGCAACATGCGCCAATTCGGCATCGCCCTGCTCGGCTACGCGCAGGATTTCGACGAGATGATGCCGCAGTTCTGGGTGGGCGACCCGCAGCCGGGCAAGCCTAACGGCATGCTCTCCTGGATCACGCTCGTGGACCCGTACGTCAAGAACGGACAGCTCAAGAACTGCCCGTCCTGGGAGAACAGCGGATGGAGCGTGGCCTCGTCGAGTTGGATCAGCCCGCGGAACCTCTTCATCGAGAACGGCTTTCTGAAGACCTCGTACGGGCTGAACGGGATGATGAACTGGACGCGCAGCGGATACGGCTGGGCGCAGGCCACCCGCCACGGCCCGGCGTCGTACGACAACGGAGGCTCGATCACGACCATCGCGAACCCGGCGGGCACGATTCTGATCGTTGAGAACTACGCGCCGGACGTCTGGAAGTGGGAGTTCACGGACATGCCCGCCACCCCGTCCTCCGGCGCGCGCCTCAACTACCTGCCGAACAAGATCCACAGCGAGCGGCACAACATCGGGTGGGCGGACGGCCACGTCTCGTCGAGAAAGTGGGGCACGACCCGGCCGAGCGAGTGGACCGTCCAGGACGACGCCGACCCGGCGGGCATCTGACGACGGTTGCGACGGCGCGGGCGCGGACGGCAGATCGGCCCCGGGTGACCCCGGGGCCGGACCGCGGAGCGTTCAACGACGCGTCACTGCCGAGGCGTCGCCGGTGTCGTCTACCGGGTCTGCGGCGGACGGGTGCCCGCCTGCGGGATCGCGGCGTCCGACGGGTGTGACGACGTGGGCGCCGACGCGCCCGCGACGTCGCCACCGGCCGTCGCGCCGGGGGAGCCAGCGCCGCCGCCAGTCGCCCCGCCCGCCGTATCAGCCGTGCCGGGGCTCGGGCTGGCGGCGGTCATGGCGGCGTTGTTCCCGGCGTCGTTGCCGCCAGTGTTGTTCGCGTCGTCGGGAGAGGAACACCCGGCTGTCAGCAGGACGCCGAGGGCCAGCGCCGCGGTAAGCGCCCCCGGCATGGTTCTGTGCTTCTGCATTCGTAACTCCTTCGCGTTATCGCTCGAGTGCCTCGGGTTGACCGGTCGGTTCAACCGCGACGCACGGGGATGTCTCTCCTTATTTGCGAAGAAGG
>DATLHN010000605.1:0-4149 GCA_035539875.1 Armatimonadaceae bacterium | reverse complement strand
AGCACCGCCCGGCGCCTCCCGGGCGGTGCTCGCCCGCTTCGCGACCGAGTATGCGGTCTGGTGCGAGCAGCAGCATGGTGTCGGCGGCCCCGGCGCCCCTCGCCTCGACCGCCTCCCGCTACCGGCTCCCTCGGAAGCCTCGAGCAGTGCTGTGTCGGTCGCGTCCGAAGAGGATGATTTCGAGGAACGCGTGGCCGCGATGGTTGCGGCGCGCCGGCGTGACCTCGACGGCGGCTCGGCCGCCTGCGAGGTCTCCGACTCCTTGGACCTCGTGGAGGACCCCGCCTTTCTTCTGCAAGGTGCGCAGTCGCTCCACGTCTGGCGCTCAGCCGGCGTCGGGACCGATCCGTCCGCGCGCATCGCCTTCCGTTCTAGCTGGCAGCAGAACGTCGTGGCCAAGCTAACGGGCCGAGACCGGGAGCAGGCGGCTCAGCTCATCGGCAAGATCCTCATCGTCCTCCGGAACCCTCACAGTCCGGACATCGATCGTCTCATCCTCCAGGACGTCATCTACGCCACGTGCGCAGCCGCCTTTGGTCCCCACCGCGCGGCGGGCATCGTGCGCTCCTACCGGGCCGATGTCATGCACCCCGACCTGCGTCGCCGCGTCCGCCTGGAGGCTGCGCTGGAGCATGAATCCGGCTCGAACCCGGTAGTGCGTGATGCCTACCGCAAGGCCGGCGGCCAGGTCCCCACCGAGGGCGAGATCGCCTCCGCGCGCCTCGCGGCGGAGACTCGCCCCGACTCGGGAAAGGCTCCCCCCCCGCGTCGGCGCGGGAGGGGCGGCGCACAGCGCGCCCCCCAGCCGCCGGGCGCACCCAGGAAGTGACTGGGACATCCCGTCGCTCGCCTGCTCGCCCGTGTGCGAGGCCGCCCCACCGCCCGCGAGCCCTCCACTATCAGGGCTCGCACGGCCGAGTGGGTGCGTTTCCTCGCCTCCGGGCCGGAATTGTCCGTTCGCGGAGCGCGCTCCTACCTCGCCGCCCTTCTTGCTCGAGGCGCCTCCGCGCCCTACCTGCTCGGGGTGCTCTCGCACCTGAGCGTCGGGCTGCGCCGCCTACGCCCCCTCACCGCGGCCGACGAAGCTACACTGGCCGACACACGGTCTTCTCTCAAGCGCCTCCTTCCCTTCCACAGGAGGAGGCAGGCCGCCCCCGCGACGGTTCCCGTCGTCGCTGCCCTCGAGGTCCTCGAGCCGCTGGCCCGAGGGTTGCTGGTCCGTCTGCTGTGGCACTCGGCCGCGCGGTTCAGCGACTGGGTCGGTCGGCTGCCTGTGGAGGCGGTCACCTGCCTCCCGCGGAGGTGGGTCACCGTTCAATACCGAAAGACGAAGACCTCGACCGCCGGCGTTGTTCGTCTGGCTACGTTTCGCCTTCCGCGCCAGGCTTGGACGGCCCTGGCCGAGCGCATGCGCTGCCTGCGTCCCCGGCAGTCCCTCTTCTCCCTCCCCTACGCGGCCTTCTACACGTGGCTGCGGGCGCACGCCCCCGGCCTCACGCCCCACTCGTTCCGTCGGGGCGCCGTCCAGGCGATGCTCGACGGCGGCGTCCCGCCGAAGGAGGTGTGCCGTCTGACCGGCCACCGCGCCCTCTCCACCCTGTACGGCTACGCCGACAGGCTCCCGCCGTCAGCGCGCGCCGCGATGACTCTGGCGGCGCCCCTCCTCGGCGCCTAGCGCGCGCCCCGGCTCCTGCCACTCCCGCCTTCGCGGTCCCGGAATGCACGGCCTCACGACCAGTGCACGGGCCCCGGACGCGTGAGTACCGGCGCCGTCGGGCCCGCCGCCTCTTCCTCCTCGTCTCCACGGCCCGCGAGCCCCCAGCGTGGTACGACTACCACGATTTCCTCACTGGGTTGGGCATGCCACGCCTCCCGGACGACGAGGGCCCCCCGGAGCCGGCGTCCGCCGTCGGGGCCCTCGCAGGGTTTCAGCCCTACCGGGCTCTGAAGCCCTTCCCCCCTCGGACCCTTGATCCCCGCCGTCTCCACGCGTTCGTGCGCGCCGCCGGCCACGACGAGCTTCTCCAAGCGCTCCGTGCCCTGCGGTCCGCGGACACCTTTCGACACTTCCTGAAGCCCGAGCGCGTCGCGCCGCAGCCGCCGCGTTGCACCGTCATGCGCGCGCATCTGTGGGATCAGCTCCTGGCGAGCGGCGCCCTGCAGCCCTGCAGGCCCCCTCGCCTTCCCTTCTCGTGTCGTCTGAAGCTGGTTCCCGACCGGAAGGATTCCACGCTCGCGCGCGTCATTCCGGTGTGCAGGCTGAACGACGCCTGCCGGGACCCCCCCAAGACGCCCACCCCCCACCTTCACCTCTTCATCCAGTCCGTCGTCCAGCGGGACTGGATGTACGCCGCGGACCTCAAGGGCTGGTTCTGGGCCCTCGAGGTCCCTCTCGAGGTCGCCGAGTTGTACTTCGCCGTTCGCCGCGGGCGAACGTGGCTAGCCGCCGTCCGCGGCCTGCTCGGCTGGACCTGGATGCCGTTCATCATGGCGTCCGTCGCCGACCTCATCCTGCGCGCGTCGGCCGACCCCTTCGGGGGCACGGCGCGCACGTGGATCGACAACCTGACGGGCGCCTTCGATACCGAGGCCGACTGCCGCCGGTCCCTCGACCTTCTCTCCTATCACTGCGACCGCCTCGGCGCCACCTTGCACGAGGTCACCGCCCCGGCTCAGCGCGCTACCGTCGTGGGTATCGACTTCGACCTGCGTTTGCACGCCTGGCGTCCCGCATCCACGTGGGCCGCCCGGTGGGTCCGCGCGGCCGCGGACACGGACCGCGTCCGCTCCATGCCCCTCAGGCGCCTGTGGTCGCTCGTGGGCGGAGCCGTCTGGACCTCCTTCGCGGCCATGCTCCCTCTCTCGTGGGTCTCCCCGTCCCTGCAGTACGTCTCCGCCCTCGCCGGCCTGTGGCAACGAGGCTCTCTGCAGCTGCACTCCATCGTCGCGTACCCCCGCGCCGTCCGCGACTGCGTCCGGGCGGTCGCCACGTATCTGTGCCAGAATCCCTGGAGGCGCCTGTGCGTCGGCGTCTCCAGGCCGGTCTTCTCCGACGCCTGCGGCGAGGGCGGCCTCGGCGCGATCGTCCCCGCAGCCCGCGGGTACATCTCCCTGTCGTCCCTCACCACTGCCGGCCATCACATCAACATTCTTGAGGCCATGGCCGCCTCCTGGGCGCTACGCGCCTCCGAGCCGCCCCGGCGCGGTACGGCAGTGCCGGTCGTGGTCGACAATTCCGCCGTGGCCTGGCAGTGGCGTCGTGGCCGCGGCCGGCCTGAGCTAGCCGACGCGGCCTTCCGCAGGGCTTACGAGTGGGCCGCGGTGCATAACGTGGGGCTGGCGCCTTACCTTATCCGCACCACCTACCAGCCCGCCGACGCGCCCTCACGGGCGCTCCGATTCGCTCGCGCGTCGGTCACATTTGATCCCGCCCCGGCCTTCTCTCGGGCCCAGCGCATCGGTCCCCCAGTGTCCCCAATCGCGCTGATCCCTCCCGGGTGGCGCTTTCCCGTCACCGCCGCCGAGTTCGCGCGCGCGCTCTCTCGCCCGGCCGACCCTGCCGAGCGTCGGGACAGCGCGGCGTGAGCTCCGCCGCTCACGCCCTCCCTCAGCTCCTCCACGAGGGCGTCCTACTTCTTCCCGTACGAAGCGCCTGTTCCTGCGCGGCGTCTTCACCCAAGCTCGGACCGGTCTCCCCACGGTCTGGTCGTTCCTTCTCGCGGGTTTCCGGCCGCCTCTCCTCGTGCCTCTACCGTCCCCTTTTTCATTCACCTGCCGCTCCGAAGCGTCATACCCCCTCTGGTCTAGGGTTATTTTCCGGGCTTCGCCCAGTTCCAGCCACTACTGACTGGCGACGGGCGTCCCCCCCCCCGCTGCAATCACCGCCACCGGCACACCCAATATGCTACATATAGTGCAGTCTATTTCGGACTCGTATATGCGCCGCGGTCGGACCAGGTCCGCTCCCTCGGCGCAGCGTCCGTCGACGTGACGTACGCGCCGCCGGGGGTTTCGTGTCGTGCCGAGGGGTGTCGTCTTGTGGTGTGTTACAGCGTTGGAATTGAAATCTTCTGTTCGGAAGAAACTCAATTTTGCCCCCCCCCGCTGCAATCACCGCCACCGGCACACCCAATATGCTACATATACGGG
>DATLHN010000604.1:0-4624 GCA_035539875.1 Armatimonadaceae bacterium | reverse complement strand
GTCGGCGAGGCCGCCGTATCGCTCTGGGAGGCCGCCGCGGACCTGCTGCCCGACGCTGCCGAAGCCGCGGCGGAGGTGGCGGTCGAGGTCGCGGAGGGGGCGGGCGAACTCGCTTCGTCCGGGAGAGACGAGCCGACGACGGAGGACAGGGGGATGCTGCCGTGGTCACGATAGCCCCGGTGAAGTGCCAGCGGTGCCTGCGGGAGAGCGGGCCGGTCTTCGGGCGCGGCGACCTGAAGCAGTGCAGCCGCTGCAAGAAACTGGTCTGCCCGCGCTGCGTCTCTCTGAGCGTTCCCGTCGGCAAGATCACGCTCTGCAAGGACTGCACGGGGGCCGCGCTGCCGCGCACCTGATCGGGCCGACGCATCATGGTTGAGTTTTTTCTCGACGCCGTCGCCTCGTTCTTCAGTCCGCTGGCGAACTGGCAGGACGAGGAAGACCGCTGGAAGTGTCTGGCCTTTTTCCTCGTGCTCGCCGCCCTCCTTTGCCTCGCGGGGTGGTGGTTCTACGGACGGGGCTGACAGAGGCGGGCGACCGTGGTGGAGGGGACGACCGGCAATATGGGCCTGATGGAGAGCATCAAGCGGGAGATCGAGCGGGCGCAGCAGCAGGCGGCGGCGCAGGCGCGGCAAGCGCAGGCGGCCCCGTCGGCGGCGGTGCGCCGGACCGCGATCCTCTGCTGCATGGACCAGCGGCTGCGGCCCGAGGCGGCGCTCGGCATCCCGGCGGGCGGGGCGGTAGTGATCCGCAACGCCGGCGGGACGGTCGGCGACGAGGCTCTCTACTCGCTGAAGGCCGCCTACGACGTCTTCGGCGCGCGCGACTTCGTGGTGATGGGGCACGCGGACTGCGCGTTCACCTACGACGCGTCCGGGCAGTGGGACGCGTCCGGCGCGCGCGCCGCCCAGGCGCAGGCAGACCTGCTGCGCGCCCGGAGCGTGCTGCCCGCCGACGCGACCATTCGCGCGGTCGTGGTGCAGCACCTCGGGCAGAACCGGGCGATACCGGCGGAGGCAGCGCTGAACCCGGAGCCGCCATCTGGCTCGTCCGCTGCTCCGGCTTCCGCCAGCGGCGCTGACGCGCCGTCGAAGTCGAGCGCGGAGACGAATCGTGTCGGGGGGCGGCTGGAGCGGGAGAAGCTGATCCGCGTGCCGCCCGCGCCGCCGATGATGCCGCCGTCTCTCACCTGGGAGCAGCGGAACCCGACCGCGGCAGACTTCCAGCGCAAAGTCGCGGAGATGACCCGCTCCGAGGCGGAGCCGCTGCACGCCCTGCCGGACGGCACCCTGCTCTACGCCGCGACCGACACGGGGGCGGAGGGGGCGGGGGGCGAAGCCCTCCTCGACCACCTCGACGCGCGCGCGGTGATCCGCTCGATCGCTCTCGGGGAGATGCTGGACGAGCCGAAGGGACGGCGCGGCGCGGCGCGCCCGCACCCGAAATAGCAAGCCCTATTCGCCGTTTGCGACCGGGGCGCGTACCAGAATGAGGTTCACGTGGGCGCCGTTCGCCACGGCCTTGCCGTCCACGCGCACAGGCAGCAGCGGGTCGTCGTTCCAGGCGGCCAGCGTCACCTCGGTCGGCGGGAGGGCAGCCTCCCGGGGCCGCGCGCCCGCGCGGCCCGTCGCCTCGCTCACCCGCACCTCCTCCAGTATCTGGCCCGCGGAGAAGGCCATGCGCTCCCGCATCGCCGCACGCAGCCGCTCCTCGACCGACGCCGCAGCAGCAGGGGAGCCGCCCGGGGCGGACCCGGACTGTCGCCGGGGGTCGCGGCGTCGGGCGACTTCGGCGAGCGGGGATTCCACGCGCATCTGCTCGGCGTCCGGGTCGGCGGCATAGCGTACGCTGACGGTCTGTCCCGGCGCGAGCGTTCCGATTTTCTGCTGGCCGCCCACGCCGAACAGGACCGCGTTTCCGAGCGTCCGCTTCGTCCGGTTCTCGACGGTTCCCACGAGCCGGTTCCCCTCGCGGCGCACCCGGACACGGACGCCGTCGCCCACGGCCAGGGCGTCGGTCCGGACCCCGAAGACGCGCATGGCCCACATCGCGACGTCGGCCCCGCGCGCCGTGGAGCCCGGGCGGGCGTCCTGGTCCACCGTCGCCACGCCGAAGCCGGTGGGGGAGCCGGAGTTCCCGCCGCGGCCGGAATAGCGCCGACGCCCCTGCGGCTCGAACAGGAGGGCGTCGGGCGTTTCCGCGCGGATGTCGTAGGCGGCGCGCCGGGGGGAGAAGAGGCCGACGTAGGCTACGGCGGTCGCCTCGCCCCCGTCGGGACCCATCTCCACGAGGGCGGTGACGTTCTGGTAAAGGTCCGTCCCCTTGGTGGCGAAGCCGAGGCGGTACGCGCCGAGCGAGAACAGCGCGACCAGCGCGGGCACCGTAAACCACGTCCACTCCCGGCGACCGAGCCGCTTGAGCACGAAGTAGTTGACCGGTGCGACGAGGAGGAGATACGCGGCCATGAAGCCGCCGAACCACGCCGCCGAGGGAGCGCGCAGCCCCGGGGCGAAGATCGCCGAGTCCGCGAAGGACGAGGCGTACCAGGAGGTCCCGGACTCCAGGTACGCGCCGAGGCGGGGCGGAGCCGTGGCGCGGGTGAAGATGCCCCGCCAGTAGCGGGCGGCGTCGGGCCGGGCGGTGAACTGGGGCGTCGCGGCGTCGAACGGGAGCGTCACGACCCAGCCGCGCCCCGCGCGCCGCCACGCGGCCTTCTCGCCCGCGGACGGCGGCGGCGCGAAGCGGCGGAATCGCTCGTCCCGGCGCAGGCGCGCGCCTCCGAGCACGGTCACACCGCCCGCGCGGACGTAGCCGCCGAGCGCCTCGATCTGGGCGTCCGAAAAGGCGTCCGGGGGGACGTCGCCCAGGTAGACCAGCGCGATGCTATCGTAGGCGGCGGCCCGGTCGGGGAGCCGCCCCGGCTCCGGGAGGGGCAGGGTCTGCACCGGGGTGGCGGCCGTGTTCGTGCCGCCGCCGCCCGGAAGACCGCCCGGGCCGCGGCGCGCCGCGGCGGCGGGGGCGGCGTTGCCAGAGAAGGCGGGCAGGAGCGCGCCTCCGTCGTGGTACACGCCGAAACGCCCGCCGTCGAGGTAGGAGAGCGCGTCCGGGGTGGGGGCGACCGCGAGGACGCGCAGCCCGCCCGGCCGCGACGGGATCTTATCGAAGCGGCGGCGGGCGACGGCGTCGTCGGAAGCGCCGCGCCCGCGGACGGCCAGTACCTGGATCTCGGGGGGCGTCCCGTCGGGCACCAGAATGAGCAGGGTCGTTTCGGCAGTGGCCGCGCCCTGCGGCAGGGTGATGTCGCGCCGGTACGCGGCGAGGGGCTGCTCGGTGTAGGGATCTTCGAGGGTCACCCGGATCGCGCCGACCAAAGCGTCGCCGTCCGGCGGGTTCGTCGCCGTCACCGTCACCGGCTGCCATCGCCCGGGTATCAGCGCGTCACCGAAGGTCGGCTTCAGGTCGAGCGAGGGCGGCGCGGCCCGGGCCGCGCCGCCCGCCATCGTCGCCGTCGCCAGAACCGTCGCCGCCGCCAGCAGACGCCCCGCCCACGTTCGGATCATGCGACCTCCCGGAATCGGACCCCACGCCGAAGGGACTGAAACCAGGGCAGGGGCGGGAAGCCTTTCCCGCCCCTGCCCCCGCCACGTTCCGACCTTCCCGCACGCGCGCGTTTACGCGGCGGCGAGCGCCTCGTCGGAGATTTCGACGTTGGCGTAGACGTTCTGGACGTCGTCGTGCTCTTCGAGGGAGTCCATCAGGCGCAGGACCTGGGTCGCGTCCTTGCCCTCGACGCTGACGGTGGTGGTCGGGACCATCGTCGTCTCCGCCGAGGCGTAGGGGATCTTCGCCGCGTCGAGCGCGTCGCGGACGGTGGCGAAGTCCTGAAACCCGGTCGTGATCTCGAAGCCGCCGTCGTCCGTCGGCTGTACGTCCTCCGCGCCCGCGTCCAGCACGACCTCCATCAGGGCGTCCTCGGTGGTCACTCCCGGGTCGATGAGGATGATGCCCGTGGGGGTGAAGAGGTAGCCGACGCTGCCGGACTCTCCCATGCGCCCGCCGTTCTTGTTGAAGATGGCGCGCACGTCGGGCACGGTGCGGTTCTTGTTGTCGGTCAGGCAGTTGACGAGGATGGCGACGCCGCCGGGGCCGTAGCCCTCGTAGGTCAGCTCTTCGTAGTTAACGCCTTCCAGCTCGCCCGTGCCGCGCTGGACGGCGCGCTTGATGTTGTCCTGGGGCATCGACGCCTTGCGGGCGGCGTCGATGGCCTGGCGCAGGCGCATGTTCGCGTCGGGGTTGCCGCCGCCGGCCTTGGTCGCGACGATGATCTCCTTCGCCAGCTTGGTGAAGGACTTGCTGCGCTCGGCGTCCTGCTTTCCCTTGCGAAGCCGAATATTATGCCATTTGCTATGGCCGGACATGCGGAAACTCCTTGTCTGAACGTGGGGAGGATGACAAAAAATTGTACGCCCCGGCGCGCGGCTTGACAGGCCGTGCGCCGGGGCGTACAATTTTTTGTCATCCTCCCCACGTTCAGACAAGGAGTTTCCGCATGTCCGGCCATAGCAAATGGCATAATATTCGGCTTCGCAAGGGAAAGCAGGACGCCGAGCGCAGCAAGTCCTTCACC
>DATLHN010000603.1:0-8272 GCA_035539875.1 Armatimonadaceae bacterium | reverse complement strand
GATCGCCCGTGACGAGACGGGACCGCTCACCGGAGCCGTGGCGCAGGTGGCCGTCCTCCTCATCCTGCTTCTCTCGATGGCCGTTCTTGCCATTGTCGTCGTCAACGCACTGGCGGAGTCGTCGTGGGGAACGTTCACCGTAGCCGCGACCGTCCCCCTCGCGCTGTTCATGGGGCTCTGGATGTACAAGATCCGGCCCGGGAAAGTGGGCGAGGCGTCCGTCATCGGCGTGGCGGGACTGATCGCGGCGACGCTCGCCGGGCCGTACCTCAAGGCGTGGGGGATCGAGCACTGGTTCCTCCACAGCCGCGAGACGATCGCATTGGCGCTCCCGGCCTACGGGTTCATCGCGGCCGTGCTCCCGGTCTGGATGCTCCTCTGTCCGCGCGACTATCTCTCGACGTGGGTCAAGCTCGGGGTCATCTTGATGCTCGCGGGCGGCATCCTGATCGTCGCCCCGCCGCTGCGGATGCCGCTCGTCACGCCGTTCGTCGCGGGCGGCGGCCCCGTCGTCCCGGGTCCGGTTTACCCGTTCCTGTTCATCACCATCGCGTGCGGCGCGGTCTCCGGCTTCCACTCCCTGATCGCCTCCGGGACGACGCCGAAGATGGTACCGGACGAAGGGGCGATGAAGTTCATCGGCTACGGCGCGATGGTCACCGAGGGCTTCGTCGCCATTACCGCCCTGGTCGCGGCCTGCGCCCTGCACCCCGGCGACTACTTCGCCATGAACTCCGCCCCGATCGCCGCGCTGGTGAAGTCGATGAACGGAAACATCGACATGGCGGTGATCTCGGCGGAAGTGCAGCGGCTGACCGGGTACGTGCCGGTCGAGATCGCGACGCTCTCGACGCAGGTCGGCGAGCAGCTCGTCGGCCGCACGGGCGGGGCGGTGGCGCTGGCGGTCGGGATGGCCTCGGTCTTCGGAAAGATACCGGGCTTCACCCACCTGCTCGCCTACTGGTACCACTTCGTGATCGTCTTCGAAGCCCTGTTCATTCTGACCGCGGTCGATACCGGCACGCGCGTCGCCCGCTACCTGATGCAGGACGCGCTCGGCCGGGTCTGGAAGCCGCTCGGCGACAACAAGTCGATACCGGCGGTCGCGTTCGCTTCCGTGCTGGTCGTCTCGGCGTGGGGCTGGCTGGTCTACCGGGGCACCATCATGAGCCTCTGGCCCATGTTCGGCGTCGCGAACCAGCTACTCGCGGTGATCGCGCTGGCGGTGGGAACGACGGTGCTGCTGAAGATGGGCCGCGCCCGATACGCCTGGACGACCATCGCGCCGATGCTGTTCATGGTCGTCACGACGGCCATCGCCGGGGTCCTCAACATCCGCAACTTCGCCTCGGAGAAGTTCCTCACCCAGTACGGCCCCGTCTTCTCGATCATCAACATCGGGCTTTCGGTGGTCCTGCTGAGCTGCGTCGCCGTGATACTGTATTCCTCGGTCGTCCGGTGGCGCGGCCTTTGGCAGACGCCGGATTCGGAGCCGACAATCGTTCCGCCGGATACGGTAATCGCTCCCGCGGCGGGCTAAAGTGCCTCCGGACGCCGTATAATCAGGGGGCGCTCCGTCCCGCGCCCCCAGCAAGACTATGTCTCGTGTCCACCGAACCGGGATTATCATCCCGCCCAACAGCCGCCGGGTCCTCTTCCGCCCGTTCCAGTTCTCCCAGGAACAGCGCTACCTGAAGATAATCGCCCGCGTTCTCTCGCTGTCCGAGCCCGAGATCGAGAAGCAGACGGCCGAAGTCCGCCGGGAGTTCGACGGGAGGCACCAGCGGCTCGACCGCTACTTCCTGCGGCGCTTCGACCAGGTGCGGTCGTACGTCCCCCTCGACACCGAACTCTCGCTCGCCCGGCGCATCCTGATCGGCGCGTACTTCACGATGGAGTATTCGCTGGAGTCGGCGGCGGTGTTCAATCCGTCGATGGTACCCCACCCCGACCAGAGCGACGTACCTGAAGGTTCGCTGCGCTACATCATGAGCCTGCGCTCGGTCGGCGAGGGGCACATCTCCTCGATCACCTTCCGCTCCGGACTGATCGGCGCGGACGGGGCGATCACGCTCGACGAGGATTCACCCTACGTCACGTCGCCACAGACCTTTCCCGACTCCTCGTACCACAAGCCGCTCTTCGAGAAGAAGCTGATCGAGATGGAGTCGCTGACGGATTTCGCCGCGGAGGTCCTGAGCGCGCTGGACGACGATTTCACGCTGGAGCAGTTGAAGAACACGCTCGGCGCGATGCGCCGCATGAACCGGGGGCGTGCCGCCGACGCCGACCGCGCCTCGCGGGACATCCTGACGCTGGCGCAGGCGAACTACGAGATCCTCTACACGCCGGACACTCTGCTCTCGGAACGCGTCATTTTCCCGTACTCGCCGACCGAGAGCAACGGGATCGAGGACGCGCGCTTCGTGCGCTTTACCGACGACGGCGGGAACGTGGTCTATTACGCCACCTACAGCGCCTACGACGGGAAGACGGTCCTGTCGCAGATCCTGGAAACGACGGACTTCCTCCACTTCCGGATCGCGACACTGAACGGCCCCGAGGTCCAGAACAAGGGTTTCGCGCTCTTCCCCCGCCGGGTCAACGGCATGTACGCGATGATCTCGCGGCAGGACAACGAGAACATCTACATCATGTTCTCAGACCACGCGCACTTCTGGTACTCGAAGGAGATCCTGCTCAAGCCTACGTTCCCCTGGGAGTTCGTTCAGCTCGGGAACTGCGGGTCGCCGATCGAGACCGAGGCGGGATGGCTGGTGCTGAGCCACGGGGTCGGACCGATGCGCAAGTACTCCATCGGCGCGTTCCTTCTCGACCGGGACGACCCGACGAAGGTGCTCGGCCGGACCGCAACGCCGCTCCTCTCGCCCGACGAAAACGAGCGGGAGGGCTACGTGCCGAACGTAGTCTACTCCTGCGGTGCGGTGCTGCACGGCGACACGCTCGTCATCCCGTACGCGATGTCGGATTACGCCAGCAGCGTCGCCACCGTCCCCCTCAAGGACGTCCTGGAAGCGATGGCTTGACGGACGACCGATCCGATTCCCAAAGGATATTCATGCACCGCAGCAGTCACGCCGCGCTCGCCCACTTCCTGTTCGCGCTTACGCTCCTTCCACTCGCCGCGGGAGCCCAGACTCCCCCGGCGGCAGTACCGCCGCCAGCGCCGCCACCCGCCGCGAAACCTTACGTAATCCCGCCGCTCCGGGCGGAGCGCATTCAGAAGATCCTCGCGCCGGGCGTCGAACTCATCCAGGAGATCGTACCGGGCGACGCTCCCGAGGGGCCGCTCACCGTAACGGCGATCCTCGTGGACCGGCGGCAGAAGGGCGTACGCGTGGAAGCCGCCCTCGGCTACGACCAGGTGTGGAAGGACAACCCGTCCCAGGGACGCGAGCGCGTCGCCACTCTGGCGCAGCGGCATGGGGCGGTAGCCGCCTTGAACGCCGGTTTCTTTACCTTCTCGAGCGGCCATCCCATAGGCCTGCACGTCCAGGACGGCGACCTCGTCACTGAACCCGCCCTCAACCGCTCGGCGCTCGTCCTGACCGATGACGACTCGCGGATCGCGGCGTTCACCTTCGCGGGTGAGGTCTCGGTCAACGGCGCGAAGCACGCGCTGAACGGCCTCAACCGCAAGGCGGGCGCGGGAACCGAACTGCTGCTCTTCACGCCGCGATTCGGGGAGAAGACGCTGCCCGTGCCCGGGCGCGTCGAGGTCGCACTGGAAGTGCCCGCGGGGCCGGTCGTGCCGGGCAAGCCACTGGCGGGCAAGGTCCTTCAGATCGGCGAGGGGGGCGCTACCCCGCTGCGGCCCGGGGTGGTCGTCCTGAGCGGGGGCGGGGCGGCGGCCGAGTTCCTTCGCGCCAACGCCATCGTGGCGGCGGACCTCACCGTGACCCTGGACATTCGGACGGTCGACAATGCGCCCTTCCCGGTTACCGAAATCCGCCACGCGATCGCGGGCTCGCCCCGGATTCTGACGGGTGGCCGCGTGACACTGCGCCTGCGCGAGGAAGGTGTGGGCGCCTCTTTCTCGACGACCCGCCATCCGCGGACGGCTGCGGGAATTACCGGGGACGGTCGTCTCGTATTCCTAACCGTGGACGGGCGTCAGAGCGGTCTGAGCCGGGGCGTCTCGCTGGAAGAGACTGCCCGGTGGCTGATGAAGTTCGGTGCTGTGGATGGGGTCAATCTGGATGGAGGCGGCTCGACCACCCTCGCGCTGCGCGGCTCTGTCGCCAACTCACCTTCGGGCGGTGCGGAGCGTGCCGTCGCCAACATGTTCGTGGTACATGCCGCGGACGGAGCCGACCCGGGCGAGGCGGCCGCCCGGTACTCGCTCACGGGCGGTACCGGCGCTCCCCTGAGCGTCGGAACGGCGGTGCAGTTCACTCTGTCGGGGCCGAAGCCGGAGTTGATCAAGCGCGTCGCGTGGGGCGTCTCCGGAGGGATCGGCTTCGTCAGTCAGAGCGGCCGTTTTGTGGCGTATCGGGCGGGTTCGGGCAGGGTGGTGGCGACGCTGCCGGGCAGCGTCGTGGTGTCGGTCCCGGTCACGGTGCTCGGCATCCCGAAACCTCCGGACCTACTGCCGCCCGGAGCCCCGAAACCGCCCCCCTCGGCGGGCGTTGGCCGGTAGGCACGTGATACCGCTTCCGCACCCTTCTTGACGCTAAACGACCGCCCCTGTTATAATTGGGGCGGCCAGGCGGTCCGACCCGAGCGAGGGCGGACCCCGCCAGGATATGCGCAGTCTCGAATCACAGAGGAACAGAGCATGAATCAATTCCCCCGCCGCCTCGTGGTCCGCGCCGGAACGGCCGCGGCGACAGCGGCGTTGCTGTGGACGGTCGGAACCACCGTATCCGTGGCCGCTGACTGGCCTATGCTGCGCGGAGACGCCCGGCGCTCCGGCGTCAGCGGCGAGAAGGTCGCGCCGCCACTCACGCTGCTGTGGAAGTTTACGGGCGCGCCGCTGGGCAACAATGGCGCGGCGCCGTCCATCGTCGGCAATACCGCCTACTTCGCCGGGCGCGCGCAGGGCACCAGCGACAGCGGCGGCGTGGTCTTCGCCGTGGACACGAAGACGGGCGCGCGCAAATGGGCGTTCCCGAGCGAGACCGGCCTCCGCGACCGGAAACTGTTCACGACCGCGCCGCTCGTACACAACAACGCCGTGTACATTGGCGCGTCGGACGGATATCTGTACGTCATCGACACCAACACGGGCCGCGAGCTTCGCAAGTTCCGCACCGGGGCCCCGGTGGCTTCCGCGCCCGTCATCGCCGACGGCGTGCTGTACTTCGGCTCCAACGATCGGACGCTTTACGCGCTCGACCCGGAGACGGGCAACCAGGCATGGCGGACGCTCTACAAGGCGCAGGATACGGTCAACTCCGCGCCGGTTCTCGCCGAAAGCCTGATCTTCTTCACCACCAACGATCAGTTCGTTCACGCCGTCAAGAGCGCTACCGGAATCCCGCGCTGGAAATTCCGCATCCCGTTCCGGTATCTGCCCAACGCGCCCATCTA
Source organism: Armatimonadaceae bacterium (assembly GCA_035539875.1). Lineage (GTDB taxonomy): Bacteria > Armatimonadota > Armatimonadia > Armatimonadales > Armatimonadaceae > CALEKU01. The sequence goes on along the minus strand of DATLHN010000603.1, from coordinate 2,719 downwards.
CGCGGACAACACGCTGTACGTCCCGTCCGGCCCCCGGATGCACGCGATCCAGCCGACGTCCGGCAACATGCGCTGGCAGCGCGACTTCCCGGGTGACATCATGGCCGCCCCGGTCGCCGCGGACGGGGTCGTTTATGGCATCTGCCGGAACAGTCGGACGTCGGAGTACCAGATGTACGCCCTCCGGTCGAGCAACGGGCGCGAGTACTGGGCCAAACCGGCCGTGCTGCCGTACGCGCCGTCGGCCGCGCCGACGATCTCCGGGGACGTCATCTACGTGCCGACGAACCGCAGTACCGTCCTCGCAGTCTCTCGTACAGACGGCTCGGTCCTCTGGCAGTACCGCATCGAGGCCTCCTCCAGCGTCCCGAATCTCGCCCCGCCGACCGAGATCACGGTCACCGCGCCGATCTCCATCGCCGACGGGTCGATCTACGTCATGACGGACGACGGAACCGTCTCGGCGTTCCGCGCCGACGCGCCCGACAGCACGGCTCCGTTCGCCGAGAACAAGTATCCCGCGCCCGGGATGGCGGTCAACGGCGGCCCCGGACTGATTCTTGCGGCCCGACTGACCGATCCCGGCTCCGGATTAGACAAGACCACCGTCAAAATGCTCCTCGACGACAAAGAGGTCGCGGCGGACTACGACGTGCCCCGGACGATGGCCTACTATCAGACCAAGGGCACCGGTAAGATCGTGGACCCGCCCCTCCCCAACGGTCGTCACACCGTCACGCTGATCGCCAAGGACTTCCGCGGCAATACGCTCCAAGAGACCTGGTCGTTCGTCGTGGATAACTCGCTCGCGCCGCCCTCCACCGGGGAAGCGCCCGCGGCCCCGCGTCCCGGCGGCATCTCCGCCCCCGGACGGCCGGGTGGCGCTGGCGGTGCCCGGCCGGGTGGCGGGGGGCGTCCCGGTGGCGGCGGACGTCCCGGCGGCGGTACGGGCGGCGGTCGGCCCGGCGCTCCGCCGCCTCCCCCGGGCGGTGGCGCTGGTGGCGCCAACCCCAACTAACGCGCACGGCGAGCCCCCGCACGGCCGCCTTGTCAGAGTTACGTGAGCGACGGGGCCGCCACCGTAGGGAGGCGGCCCCGTTCCCTGTTCTCCGGACACCCGATTCAGATGCCCGACGCCTCGACACGTACGCGCTTTCGGATCGATGACCCTGACGGCGGCGAAGCGTTCGCCGCCTGTCAGCGGCTCGCCGAGGCACTCCTGCCGCCCCCGCGCCTGAGGGCATTGCTCGAACGCGCCCAGGACTCGCCCCTCGTTGCGCTGCGCGGCATCCCGGTAAGCGAACTGCGCGGGCCCGCGCTCGGACTGACCGAGAAGCAGGTCGCCCGCCTGACGGAGGCGGCCGCGGCCTCCCTTCCGCCGCGCTTCGCGGAGCGCGCCCTGGCGTCGCGCGTTACCGTACTGACCTTCCAGGACCCGGCGTATCCAACTGCGCTCCTCCCCCTGTCGGACTCCCCGCCGATGCTCTTCGTGCGTGGCGAGCTGCTGCCCGACGACCGTTTCGCCTTCGCGATAGTCGGCTCCCGGCGGGCGACGGCGTACGGGCGCGAGCAGGCGGAGCGGTTCGCGCGGGCCTTTGCCGAAAGCGGGCTTGCCGTGGTCTCGGGCGGAGCCGCGGGCATCGACACGGCGGCGCACCACGGCGCGCTCACCGCGGGCGGGCGCACGATCTCGGTGCTGGGCTGCGGGGTGGACATCGCCTACCCGGCGGAGAATCGCGCGCTGTTCGACAGAATCGCCTCCGGCGGCGGAGCGGTTATCTCGGAGTTCGGACTTGGGACGCGTCCGGAGCCGTGGCGGTTTCCCACGCGCAACCGCATCATCGCGGGCATGGCGCGCGCGACCGTCCTGATCGAGACGCCGGAGAATAGCGGCGCCCTGGGCACCGCGCGCAACGCGGCGGACTACGGGCGCGACGTATGGGCCGTGCCGGGACCGGTCGACACGGGGCGATCTCGAGGCGGACACCAGCTTCTCCAGGACGGGGCGCTCCTCGCCGACCGTCCCGAGGACATCCTTAACGCCCTGGGGCTCGCCGTGGGCAAGACTGCGGAATTGCGCCCGACGCCGCCTCGCCCCGACCCCTCGGAGCCGCTTCAAACGCCGCCGGCGACGCCCGACGCCGCTCCCGCGACACGGGAGTCCGCTCCGCTTCCGCCGCTCAGCGACGAGGAGGCGCGGCTTCTGCCGCACTTCGACCTGTCCGCGCGGCTGCTGGACGAAGCGGCGGGACTCGCCGGGCTTTCCGCGTCTCAGGCCACCGTCGCGGCGACCCTTTTGGAGATGAAGGGGCTCGTGCGCCGCCAGCCCGGCAATCTTTTCGTGCGCGCCCTTTAGCGGGCGATACAGTAGGTAACAGGAACGGAGGAAATACGTGATGGACAAGAAGAAGCGCCCCCTGAACCCCGACGCTGCCAGGATCCTGGAGCAGTACCGCAACGCGGGCAAAACCCCCGCTGCCTCATCGAACGGTACCGCGGCGGGTCCCGACGGCGTCGGGCAGCCGGCGACACCGGCGAAACCCGCCGCGCCCCCCGCGGCACCGATGCGGCGAAGCGGTACCCGCGGCAAATAGGGTTTTCGAATCGGGGTCGGATAGGTGATTCGGCGGCTGTCGGACGGGCGTCAAGCGCGCCGTCCGAGAGCCGCCGATCCGTTTCCGGCTCGGATAAGTTAATCTTCTCTTAATCCTGGCGGCGT
>DATLHN010000602.1:0-2269 GCA_035539875.1 Armatimonadaceae bacterium | reverse complement strand
CGGTTGAAGAAGTCCAGCGGCGAGTCGTAGTTCCGGTGCATGAAGTACCGCTTCGCCGTCTCGTACTGGTAGGCGGCGATCTCCAGGTACTCCTTCAGCCGGTCGCTGCTGCCCGGCTCCAGCCGCTCGAACGTCGCACGGTCGCGGCTCAAGTCCGAGTGGAGGTCCGCGACGTCCCCGCTGCCGCGGAAGTAGATGCGGTAGGACGGGTCGAGCCGGACTAGGCTCAGGTGGTCCTCCACCTTCTCGCCGAGCAGGCTGAAGAAGTGCTCCCAGACGTCCGGCATCTGGTACCACGACGGCCCCATGTCGAAGCGGAAGCCGTCCGCCTCGAAGAGGTTTGCGCGCCCGCCGAGGCGGGCGTTCTTCTCCAGGACCGTCACGCGGTAGCCCTTCCGGGCCAGAAGACAGGTGATGCCGAGTCCGCCGATTCCGCTGCCGATGACGACCGCATGCCGCTTATCCATACTTGAGCTGTCCGTAGGCCAGGAGTTTCTCGAAGAGGTTCGTCGAGACGCGGCCCGCGAATACGTCGTAATTCGCCTGTTCTATCTTGTCCAGGATCGCCTCGTACAGGCGCAACGCGACGCGCACCGCCAGCTGTCCGTCGGGGTGGAGCAGCGGTATGCCCGTCTCGGCGCTGCGGTACAGCGCGCGCGCCCGCTCCACCTGGAAGCGCAGGAAGGCGCGGAACTCCGGCGTGCAGCGGTCGGCGGCGATGTCCGCCTCGCTCACCCCGAACCGCGCGAGCTCCTCCAGCGGCAGGTACAGACGGTCGCGCAGCCGGTAGTCCTCCTGCACGTCCCGCAGGAAGTTCGTGAGCTGGAACGCCTCGCCGAGGTCGCCCGCCGGTCCGTAGGCGTCGTCGCAGGAAACGCCGATGATCCGGCACATCATGAGGCCCACGGCGACCGCCGAGCCGCGCATGTAGCCGCGCAGCTCGTCGTACGTCGCGTACCGGCGCTTGCGCGTGTCCAGAGCCATCGCCTCCAGGAAGTCGCTGGTCAGCGAATAGGGAATGTCGTAGGCGACGACCGTCTCCCGCATGGCGCGCAGCACCGGGTCGTCGGACGCCCCCGTCTCGTACGCCCTTTGCCAGTCCCGCTCCCAGCCCTGTAGCCGGGTGCGGACGTCGCGCAGGTCGCGGACGCGCGGGTTGTCCACGATCTCGTCGGAGACGCGGACGAACCCGTACAGGGCGTACGTGGCAAGTCGCTTGGGCGTCGGGAAGCGCTGGGCCGCGAAGTAATAGGTCTTCGCGTACTGCCGGCAGATCTCCTCGCACCGCTGGTAATCGCGATGGGTAGCGACTGAGGAAGTTACGGCGTCAGGCATCGCTCGGACGATCTCCCGTTTCCGGCGTTCGATCCTCTATCATGCCTCTTTCAACGCAAAAACCTGGCACGCCGCACGACATTTTTCGCGCCAGGGGCGATATTTTTACCGGGAGTGCGGAACCGGAACCGGTGGAGGACGTGATCAGGCGCTATTGCCGGACCAGGCGCGCAGGGCAGTGTCCACGGAGGCGACGGCGCGGGCGAGGCGGGCGTCGCCCGCGCCGCGGACGAGGGCGTAGGGCGCGCGGCGGGAGTCGAGCTCGGCGCGGAAGCGGTCGAAGAACTCCCGTCGGCGGTCGCCGAGGGTGCGGTGCGGGTCCGGCTGCCACGGCAGGTCGATGTCGCAGAGCAGGGCGAGGTCGTAGCGCCGCTCGTCCGCGAGGCGCTCCACGAACCGCGGGCACCGGCCGAAGTACTCGCGGGCGTATATCTCGGTCGTCACCAGGTCGGTGTCGCAGAAGACGAGGCGGTTGGCGCGGCGCGCGGCCTCCTCCTCCGCCTCCAACTGCCGCACCGCGATGGCGGACAGGTCGTCGTACGTCAGTTCGGCGACGCCGTCGGCGTAGTCGCGGGCCTGCTCGGGAACCCAGGAAGTTGCGTAGTGTTCGGCTAACTGGCGCGCGAGCGTGGTCTTGCCGGTGGACTCCGGGCCGGTGACGAGAATCCGTTTTGCGTAGTAGGGCCGGACGCACTCCGGCAGGTACTCCCAGCACCCCAGGGGGTCTTCGCGCACACGCGTCGCCGAGACCGGAACGGCGCTCCGGTCCCGGTCGATGCAGACGTGCGCCGCCGCGCCGACCTCGGCGGCCAGGCGGTCGCCGTAGTCCTCCGAGGTGAAGACGACGTCGATGGGGTCGGGGACGTGGCGGCGGATCAGGTCGCGCCATATTGCCCAGAAGTCCGGGTGCTCGTGCGGGTAGGAGGGGACTTCC
>DATLHN010000601.1:0-7525 GCA_035539875.1 Armatimonadaceae bacterium | reverse complement strand
CCGCGAGCGAGGCCGCGTCCCCCGCCCGCCCCCGCCCGTAGCGGAAGTCCTCGCCGACCACGACCGCGCGCGCGCGGAGTCGCTCCGTCAGGACGTGGCGGACGAACTCCTCCGGGGACTGCCCGGCGAAGACGGCGTCGAAGCGCGCGACCACGACAAGCCCCGCCCCGTACGCGCGCAGCAGTTCCGCACGCTCCTCCAGGGTACAGAGCAGCGGCGGCACCCGGTCCGGCGCGAAGAGGGCGGTGGGGTGCGGGTGGAAGGTCAGCACCGCGGGAAGCAGGGCCTGCGAGGCGTCCGGAGACGTCGCCTCGCGCAGCATGGCGGCCAGGAGCTCCTGGTGACCGCGGTGTACGCCGTCGAAGACGCCCAATGCCACAGCCGCCGGGGCGGGCGGCGGTGCTCCGCTCGGGTCCGGCAGGTCTTCCAGAAAACGATACGGGAACGACATGGGCAGAGACGGGCGGGCCTATTCCGCGAAAACCTTGAACGGGCGGCACAGAGGCCGCTCCCCGTCGTCGTAGCGCGCCAGAGCGAGCAGACGGTCCCTATGGAGCAGGGCGACCTCCCCGCCAGTCCCGCGGAGAGCGTCGGCTTCCGCCGGAATGCCCTGCCCCTGGTGAATGCGTCCGGCCTCCGCGTCGTCCACCGCGCGGGTCGGCAGGGCGGAAGGGAGCGCCCGCTCCATCGGAACTATACGCGCCGCACCCTCCGACTCCAGGGCGTCCAGGGGGAGCGCGTCCGCGCGGCGGAACGGACCGACCGCCTCGCGCACCAGCGACTTCATGTGGCCGGGAAGGCCGAGCGCGGCGGCGACGTCGGCGCAGAGCGTCCGTATATAGGTCCCGCCGCCGCAGACCACCCGCAGCGTCGCCTCGGCGACCGCCCCCGGCGCGAAGTCTGTCATCTCGATCGCGTGGACGGTGACGGTGCGCGCCTCGCGCTCCACGGTCACCCCCTCGCGCGCCAGTTCATAAAGCCGCCGTCCCTGGTGGTGCACCGCGCTGACCATGGGCGGTACCTGCGGAATCTCGCCGACGAACCCGGGCAGCGCGGCGCGCAGCGCGTCTTCGGTCAGTCCGGACGCGTCCGCCTCGGCGGTGACCGTCCCGCTGGCGTCCTCGGTGTGCGTCGCGACGCCGAAAGCCGCCCGCGCGACGTACTCCTTCGGCTCCAGCGGAAGGTGCGGCAGCAGGCGCGTCGCCTGGCCGACGGCGACCACGAGGACGCCCGTCGCGTCCGGGTCCAGCGTCCCGGCGTGCCCGGCGCGCTTCGTCTTCAGCGCACGCCGCACCCTCGCCACCACGTCGTGACTGGTCATCCCGGCGGGCTTGTCGATGTTCAGCAGGCCGTCAGGCATCGCCGTGGTCGATCCGCCGCGCGACTTCCGCCACGAGCGTCGCCTCGGCGTCGGCGAGGGGGCCGTCCAGCGTGCAGCCGGACGCGAGACGGTGACCGCCGCCGCCGAAGGCCGCCGCGACCTGCGAGACGTCGATGGGGTCGCGCGAGCGGAGCGAGACCCGCAGGCGTCCGTCCCCCATCTCCCGGAGGAACAGGGCGACATCCGCGCCCCGTACCGAGCGCACGGCGTTCACGACGCCCTCCGTGTCCTCGTCGGTGGCCGCGAACTCCTGGAAGTCCGCGCGGGTAACGTGCGCCCAGACGATGCGCCCGTCTTCGCTCCGCCGGAGCGATCCGAGGGCCCGCCCGAGCAGTTTCTGGGCGGCGTAGCTCTTGTTTTCGAAGACGCGCTCGGCGATCGGCGCGGGGGACGCCCCCTTTTCCATCAGCGCGCCCGCGAGCGCGAAGGTACGGGGCGTGACGTTCATGAACCGGAACGAGCCGGTGTCGGTCAGGAGCGCGCACTGGAGGTTCTCGGCGATGGGCCGCGTGATCTCGACGCCCAGCGCTAGCAGGAGGTCGTAGAGGATCTCCGCGGTCGCCGCCGCGGTCGCGTCGAGCAGGCGGATCTGGCCGAACTGCCCCGACGTGACGTGGTGGTCGATGTCGATCAGGATCGGCGCGGCCTCGACCGTCTCGCGGTTCGCCGCGCCGATGCGGCTCAGGTCGCCCGCGTCCACCACGACCGAGAGGTCGAAGTCGCGCCGGTCCGTCGCCCGCTGAATCCGCTCCGAGCCGGGCAGGAAGGTGTAGAGGTCCGGAACGCCGTCGCTGGAAAGCAGAGTGACGGCCTTGCCGCCTGCCCCCATCTGCTCCAGGCCGAGGCCGAGCGCCAGCATGCAGCCGAGCGTATCACCGTCCGGGTTGACGTGGCAGGCGATCACGATGTTCCGGGCGGCCCGGATCGCGGCGACGGCTTCCCCCATCTGCTCCCGTTCGAGGGGCGCTACCATGTGCGCTATCGCCCCTCGCGCGGCTCGTCCGCCGCCGCCGCCTCCGCGATGACGGCGGGCGGGACTTCCGCGCCGCCCTCGCCGCCTTCCGCCTCGTCGTCCTCATCCGGTTCTGCCGCTTCGGCGGTATCGCCGCCGCGCGACTCGGCGTCGTCGCCGAGGAGGTCGGCGAGTTCCTGCTCCTCCTGGCGCAGCAGTTCGTACATGCGGACCCCCCGCTCGATGCCGGTGTCGTATCGGAACGCGAGCTGGGGCACGGCGCGTAGCTCAATGGCCGCCCCGAGCCGACCGCGCAGGAAGCCGGCGGCCCCCTGGAGGGCACGGAGCGCGGCCGCCTTCTCCTGGGGCGTCCCGATCGCGGAGATGAACACCTTCGCGATGGTGAAGTCGCGCGCGACATCGACGCCGGTGATGGAGACCAGTGCCAGGCGCGGGTCACGCATCTCCCGCTGAAGTATCTCTGCCAGTTCCCGCTTTATCAGCTCGCCCACGCGAGCCTGGCGAATGGTCGGCATGGCGACCGGCTCCCCTTTCGTGTCGTTAGGGCGAACGGCTACAGCATTTCGATGCCGTAGTCGTCCAGGACCACGCGGAAGTCGTCTTCGACGTGGTCTACCACTTTCGATAGTACCTGGTTGGCGAAGGCCGCGTCGTTCGAGACGACGGCAACCCCCAGCGTCGCGCGCCGCCAGACGTTCAGGTCGTCCACCTCCGCGGCCGAGACGTTGAACTTGTTTCGCACGCGCTGCACCAGGCTGCGGATCACCTGGCGCTTGTCCTTGAGTGAATCCGCCCCCTCCACCGAGAGGTGCAGCGTCAGTACCCCGATGTGCATCATGGGCAGTAGTAAAGGCCGCGCGGGCGGTTCCCCGCCCGCGCGGCACGTCGCTCGTCGTTAGAGCTCGCGCGGCACCTGGCGCAGCTCGAAGCACTCGATCACGTCGCCCTCGCGGATCTCGTTGAACCCGCCCAGGGTCAGACCGCACTCGTAGCCCGCGGCCACTTCGCGCTGGTCGTCCTTGAACCGCTTGAGCGTGTCGATGTCGCCGGTATACAGAAGGTCTTTACCCCGATACAGGCGCGCCTTCGCGTTGCGGCGGATGAGCCCGTCCAGGACGTAGCAGCCCGCGATCGCGCGGCCACCCGGCAGCTTGAAGAGCGCGCGGACCTCCGCCTTGCCGAGGTTGTTCTCCTCGTAGATCGGCGGCAGCAGCGCGATCATCGCGTCCTTGACGTCGTCGATCAGCTCGTAGATGATCGAGTAGGACTTGATCTGGACGTGCTCCTGCTCGGCCTTCTTCTCGACGCCGCCCGCGGTGCCGACGTTGAAGCCGACGATCAGCGAGTTGAGCTCGGTGGCCTCCTTGTCCGCCGCCGCCAGCAGGACGTCGCTCTCGGAGACCGGTCCGACCGAGGCCGAGAGGACGCGCACGCGCACTTCCTCGTTGCCGAGGGCTTCGAGGCTGTCGCGGACCGCCTGCACCGAGCCCTGGACGTCGCCCTTGATGACGACGTTGAGCTCCTTTACGGGTCCCGTGCGCAGCTGCTGGTAGAGCGCTTCCAGGCTCATCTTGCTGCCGGTGCCGAGTCGCTCGTCGCGGAGAACGTCGCCGCGGCGGCGCGCCATCTCGCGCGCTTCTTTCTCGTTCTTGGCGACCTCGAGGCGGTCCCCCGCCTCGGGCACGGCGTTCAGGCCGATGATCTCCACCGGAGAGGACGGCCCCGCCTTGACGAGCTTGTTGCCGCGCTCGTCGGACATCAGGCGGATCTTGCCGAAGGTGCTGCCCGCCACCACGACGTCGCCCACCCGCAGGGTGCCCTGCTGCACGAGCACGGTGGAGACAGCGCCGCGGCCCTTGTCCAGCTTGGCCTCGATGATGGTGCCCTGGACCGGGGCGTGGGGGTCGGCCTTCGGATCGACGACCACCTCGGAGACGAGGACGATCGTCGAGATCAGGGCGTCCAGGTTCTCCCCGGTCTTGGCGGAGATGTTCACGGTCTGGACGTCGCCGCCGTACGCCTCGGGCACGATGTCGTGCTCGGTAAGCTCGGTGAGGACGCGGTCGGGGTTGGCCCCCTCCTTGTCGATCTTGTTGACGGCGACGATGATCGGGACGCCCGCCTCCTTCGCCTTCTCTATGGCCTCGACGGTCTGCGGCATGACGCCGTCGTCCGCGGCGACCACGATCACGACGATGTCGGTGACCGACGCGCCGCGCGCGCGCATCGCGGAGAAGGCCGCGTGGCCCGGCGTATCGAGGAAGGTGATCCGCTGGCCGCCCACCTCTATCTGGTACGCGCCGATGTGCTGGGTGATGCCGCCCGCCTCGCCGCCCGCGACGTCGGTCTTGCGCAGGGCGTCGAGCAGAGTCGTCTTCCCGTGGTCGACGTGTCCCATGATGGTGACGACGGGCGGACGCGGGGTCATGGACTGCGCGGACCCGCCGCCCGCGGTCCGCTTCATCGAGGTCGTACGCGTCCCGGGACCCTTCGCACTGCCGGTGCCGGTGCCGCGAGGCTGCTGCGCCGTCGCGCCGCCAGCACTACCACCGGTGCCGCCAGCGCCGCCGGCTGGGGCGGCGGGCGCGGCGGGTGCCGGGGCCGCGGCTGTGCGCACGGTGCGCCCGAGCTTCTGCGCGATGCGGTTCACCGCGTCGGGGGCGAGCCGCTGGTTGAGCGCCGCCAGGACCCCCATGTTCATGAGGACCTTCTGGATGTCCGCGGGGCCGATGCCGAGCCGCTCGGCCAGGTCCTTGATGGTGATGTTCTGCGGCACCTCGACCGGGTCGCCGCCCGCGCCGCCCGCCGCCCCCGCCTCGTTCGCCGCCTTTGCGGCGGTGGCGGCGTCTCCCCCGCCGTTGCCGTTGCTGCCGGCGGAGACCTCGGCGCGGATACGCCCTGCCGTGTCATCGTCCAGATCGCTGGTAGGCGTCAGACTGGCCATCCCCATCTGCCGCAGCACCGCTATCATCTCCGTATTGCTCTTCTTCAGTTCCTTCGCCAGGTCAAATACCTTTATGGGCACACCGCACCTCGCTTCCTCGAATACGTTACGCGCTCAGGCTCTCATAGGATTCTCCTCGGCCCGGCGTCTTGAAGACGCGTGGGCCGCGTGCGCGAGCGAAACATCGACACTCCGTCATAATGCGCGGCAATAAGAAAGGGGCCGCGAACCCTCGCGTGCCCCTCGCTCTCGCTTGCCGTGTTGTCAGGCGCGCTGCCACCGCGCGCGCCGCGCCTACCCGGTGGTCGCGGCGGTTTCCCCTTCCGCCTCCTCGGGCAGCACGGCGGCGCGAAGCGCCTCCGCCACTTCGGGCGGCACCGGCGTCTTCAGCGACCGCTCCAGTCGCTTCTGCTTGAGCGCGAGCGCCACGCATTCGGCGCTCGGGCACACATACGCGCCGCGCCCGCTGCGCTTGCCGGTCGGGTCGAGGACTAGCCCCTCCCCCCCGGGCAGGCGCACCACGCGCAGCAGACCGCGCTTCCCACCGGTCGTACGACAGGCCACACAGGTGCGCACGGGCACCCGTTTCGGCCTCTGCTGCGGCGAAACCCCGGAAGATGACGCGGAAGCCATCATCCGTGGTTCAGCCGTTTCAGCCAGTCACGCCGGTTCATCGTCGGTCCATCGGTTTCAAAGCCGGACGCCGCCCGCCGTCGCGGAGGTTACTCCCCCGGCGCGTCTTCCTTGCTCACTTCCATCGTATCGCCAAACGTGATCGGGGGCAGCAGCGCCTCGGCTTCCGGGTCCTCCGGGGAGGTGGCGAGCTGCGCCGCCGCCTCCAAGAACGCCTGCTTGGCGACCTGGGACTCGCTGCGGATGTCGATGCGCCAGCCGGTCAGGCGGGCGGCCAGGCGGACGTTCTGCCCCGACTTGCCGATCGCCAGGGAGAGCTGGTTGTCCGGCACGACCACGAACGCCGACTTGGTGTCCTCGTTCAGCTGCACGCTGGAAACCCGGGCGGGCGAGAGCGCCTCGGTGATGAGCTGACGGTTGTCCGCGCTCCAGCGCACGATGTCGATCTTCTCGTCGAACAGCTCGTTCACGACCGCCTGGACGCGCGCGCCCCGGTGTCCGACGCACGACCCGACGGCGTCCACGCGCTCGTCCTTGCTCGTCACGGCGATCTTCGAGCGCGCCCCGGGCTCGCGGGCCACCGATTTGATGGAGACAATGCCGTCGTGGATCTCGGGCACTTCCAGCTCGAACAGGCGGCGGATCAGCGACGGGTGGGTGCGGGAGACGACGATCTGCGGCCCCTTGTTGGTCTTCTTGACGTCCACGACGAAGACCTTGATGCGGTCGTTAAACCGGTAGCTCTCGGTGGGCACCTGCTCCTTGATCGGCAGGACCGCCTCGACCTTGCCGAGCTGGATCAGGACGTTGCCGCCTTCGCGCCGGGAGACGGAGCCGGTGATCACCTCGCCGATCTTCTCGAAGTACTCGTCGAAGATCTTGTCGCGCTCGGCCTCGCGGATGGACTGGACGACGACCTGCTTGGCGGTCTGCGCGGCGATGCGGCTCATGCGGTCCATGTCCCGCTCGCTGAGCAGCTCCTCGACCACGTCGCCGACGTTCGCGGCGGGGTTGTACTTCTCGCGGGCCTCGGCCAGGGTCACTTCCGCGTACTCGTTGGCCACTTCGTCCACGACGCTCAATTTGCGCAGGATGCGCAGCGGGGACTTGCCCCCGCCCTGCTCGATGCGGAGGTTGACCTCGTTCTCTATGTTGAGACTCTTCTGGTAGGCCTTCGCAAGAGCCTTTCCGACTGCGTCCAGCAAGACACCGTTCGGCAGGTCCTTTTCGCGCTCGATCTGACGGAGCGCTTCAAAGAAATCGGTATTCATCATGACCGACATGGCCTACATCTCCCCCTATCCTGCTGGAATCCAAATTATAGACAGCGCGTACCGACAGCGTCCGCACGCGCCCCGGCGTTCCAACGAAAGAAAGAGCGGGCCGCATGACCCACTCTTTCGGTCCAAAATCGATCGGGACATGCCGGGCCGCCTGCGCCGCACGAGTTGCCTCGGGCGCGAGCCTCTGCATATCGTTAGAACGCTCCGATTATATCACGGGGGCGATTTACGACGCAAGAACGCCGCGCCGGGCGCGCGCACGCCGTACAATGTGGGGCATGGCTGTTGCCGCAGCAGCAGACACCTCCTGT
>DATLHN010000600.1:0-2484 GCA_035539875.1 Armatimonadaceae bacterium | reverse complement strand
AGGAGGATGCCCCCGCTCGACCAGATGCCGAGCTGGAGCAGGCCGACCGCCCCGAGCCCGATCATCTTCCCGGTAAGCAGCTCCTCGTGCGTCGCCGCCGAGAGCAGCACTTCGATGACCCGGTTCTCCTTCTCCTCCACGATCCCGTGCAGCAGGTAGGAGGAGGCGAAGAGGGTGCAGAGCATCAGGAGCAGCGAGAAGACGTACGGGATGGCGAAGCGGCGCACGAAGCGCAGCGGGTCGGGCTTCGCGAACGCCTTCGTCTCCTTGTCGTAGACGAGTTCGGTGGCCTTTACCGGCGCCAGGGCGCGGTCGAGCCTCGCCTCGTCCACCTTGCCCGAGAGGAGCGCGCGGCGCAGGGTCCGCTCGTACGTCCGCGGGCCGCCGCTCGGGTTGTCCTCGAAGAGCGAGCCCTGAGCGTCCGGGGCGTAGGCCGTCACCTTCCCGGTCTTCGTGAAGTCTTCGGGCACGACGACGAACGCGCGCACCTTCCGCTCCCGGACGGCGGCTTTGCCCTCGTCCTCCGTGGCGTAGACCGTTCCCTTCACGCCATCTACCGTCTCGGACAGGACGCCCCGGTCGAGCGCGCCCGACCGGTCGAGGAAGCCGACCGCGCGCGGGGCCTGCCGCGACTGGACGCTGCGCGCCGCCGAGGTCGTCGCCATCACCACGAGCGCCCCGATGATGAAGTAGAGTACGGGGAGACCCAGCGTCACCAGCCAGAACTCACGCCGCGCGACCGTGGTGGTGAACTCGCGCGGCGCGATGACCCCCACCCGCCTCCAGAACCCGCCCGTTTTGCCGCCGTTGCTGCTCATCCCTTTTCCCCCACGATCCGCACGAAGATCTCCTCCAGGCTCGGCGTCACGGTGTTGAAGGCGCGCACCCGCGCCCCGGCGGCGAGCAGCGCGGTCATCAGGTCGCGCGGCGGCATCCCGGCGGGCGGCATCAGGCTAGTAACGCCCGCCATGGAATCTTGCACCGCCACCCCGGGCGGCAGGAAGGGCTCCAGGGTCGGGTCGTCGTGCTCGACGCGTACCACGCCCTCGGCGAAGCGCGCCTTCACCTCGGCCAGGTCGCCGTAGAGGACGGTCTTCCCCCGGTGGAGCATCAGCAGGCGGTCGCAGAGACGCTCCACCGCCTCCATCTGATGCGCGGAAAGGAGGATGGTGCGCCCCCGCGCCTTCTCGGCGCGGACGATCTCGCGCACCTGCCGCGCCGAGACCGGGTCGAGCCCCGAGAATGGCTCGTCCAGGATGACGAACGGCGGGTCGTGGACGAGCGCGGCGGCGATCTGGATGCGCTGCGCCATCCCCTTGCTTAGTTTGTCGGTCGTGGAATGCTCGTGCGCCGCCATCCCGACCTGCTCCAGCACGGCCCGGGTCCGGGCGCGGGCGTCCGCGCGCGACATCCCTTTCAGCTGCGCGAAGTAGACCAGGATGTCGCCCACCTTCTGCTTCTTATAGAGGCCGCGCTCCTCGGGCAGGTACCCGACCTTCTCGCGCACGGCCGCCATGCCCTCGTCGCTTCCGAGCAGGCGTGCGCGGCCCGCGTCGGGGAGCAGGATGCCGGTCAGGACGCGCAGCAGGGTGGTCTTGCCCGCGCCGTTCGGCCCGAGGAGGGCGAATATCTCCCCCTGCCCGATGGTGAGCGAGACGTTGTCGAGCGCGGTGAAGCCCTCGTACGTCTTGGTCAGGTTTTCAATCTCGACGACGTTCAAATCGGCCCCTCTGATACAATCTCGGCATATGTCCGCCGATTTCTCCCACCTGGACGCGACCGGCGCGGCGCGCATGGTCGACGTGTCGGAAAAGCCGGAGACGAAGCGCACGGCGCGCGCCGTGGGCCACGTACGTATGGACGCCCGGACGCGTCGGTTGGTTGCGGAGCGCGCCCTGCCCAAGGGGGACGTTTTCACCGTCGCCCGCGTCGCCGCCATCCTCGCCGCCAAGCGCACCGGCGACCTGATCCCCATGTGCCACCCCTTGCCCCTGACCGACGTGCAGGTGTACCTGGCGCTCGACGAGACCGGCGTCCGGGTCGAGGCGACCGCCACCTGCGTGGGACGCACGGGGGTCGAGATGGAGGCGCTGACTGCCGTCACCGTCGCCGCGCTGACCGTCTACGACATGTGCAAGGCGGTCGACAAGCGCATGGTCCTCGGCGAGGTCCGCCTCGCGGAGAAGACCGGCGGCAAGTCGGGCGACTTCCGCTGGGACGGGTCTGCGAGCGACTGATCCCGCGAAGTTTTCCACAGTTTCCACAGGTTATCCACAGGCCATGCTTACCTACGACGAAGCCCTGGAGCGCATTCTGGACGCGGCGGGCGACCCGCTGCCGACGGAGCGGGTGCCGCTCGGCGAGGCGCGCGGGCGCGCTCTCGCGGAGCGCGTACTAGCTACCGAGGATCTACCGCCCTTCGACAAGAGCGCCGTGGACGGCTACGCGGTCCGCCCGGAGGATACGCGGGACGCGCGTCCGGAC
>DATLHN010000599.1:0-5094 GCA_035539875.1 Armatimonadaceae bacterium | reverse complement strand
GCGCGCGGGCGGTGCCGCCGTGCTCCTCGTAGTCGTAGAGGTGCTGTTCGAAGGCGACGCCCGCGCGTCGCGGGAACTCGGCGTGGACGAGCACGGGGTCGTCAAGACGATCGTGCTCCAGACCGACGATAAGAAGCCTCTGCTCGTGCTCATGCACGGCGACCGCGAGGTCGGCCCCGGGCTGCTGGCGAAGGCGATCGGGGCGAAGTCCGTCGCCCTCTGCGACCCCGCGACCGCGCAGAAGCACACCGGCTACCTCTTCGGCGGCACCAGTCCGCTGGGCACGCGCGTCCCGCTGCCGGTGTACGTCGAGCGCACCATCCTCGACCTCCCGCGGCTCTTCGTCAACGGCGGGAAGCGCGGCTTCCTCGTCTCGCTCACGCCGCACGCCCTGCGCGCCGCGCTGCCCGGCCTCACCGCTGTGGACGCCGCCGCGCCGTAGCGGTCCCGCCGCCCGCCTGCCCACGTTACCCGATCCAGGAGCGCCGTCGCATGTTGATCCAGAGAGAAGAACCCGTAGCCGTCCGCGTCACGCAGCCTGGGGCGATGCCGAAGCCGCCGAAGTCGCCGCACGCCGCGGTCGGGGCGGACGGGACCGCGTACGTAGCCTTCGGGAGCGGGGACGACGTCTACGTCGCCGCCTCGCCGGACGGGGGACGGCGGTTCGCGCCGCCGGTGCGCGTCGGCTCCGCCGGGAAACTCGCCCTGGGGATGCGGCGCGGGCCGCGCGTGGCGGTCGCCGGGCGCTCCGTCGTCGTGTCCGCCATCTGCGGCAGGCAGGGCGGAGGGCGCGACGGCGACGTCGTGGCGTGGCGCTCGGCGGACGGCGGGAAGTCCTGGCAGGGGCCGGTCACGGTCAGCGGCGTCCCGGGCGCGGCGCGCGAGGGCCTGCACGCGATGGAGGCCGGGCCTGGGGGTGAGGTCGCCTGCGCCTGGCTCGACCTGCGCGAGAAGGGGACGACGCTGTTCTGCGCGGTGTCGAAAGACGGGGGCAAGACGTGGGGGCAGAACCGGGTCGTCTACCGCTCGCCGGACGGCACGATCTGCGAGTGCTGCCACCCCTCGCTCGCGTTCGACGGGCGGGGCCGCCTCTACGCGATGTGGCGCAACTGGCTCGGCGGGGCGCGCGACATGTACCTGGCGCGCTCCGAGGACGGCGGCCGGACGTTCGGTGGGGCGCAGAAGCTCGGCGAGGGCACGTGGCCGCTGAACGCCTGCCCGATGGACGGTGGCATGCTGGCGGCGGGCGCGGGCGGCGCGGCGGTCACCACCGTCTGGCGCCGCCGCCGGGAGATGTTCGCCTGCGCGCCCGGCGGTCGCGAGCGGGGCCTCGGCCCCGGGGAGCAGGGCTGGGTCGCCGCGGACGCGTCCGGCACGGCGCACGCGGTCTGGATCGTCGGCAGGCCGGGGCGCCTCCTGGCCGCGGTCCTCCCGCGCGGCGGGGTGGCGGCGGCGGGCGCGGCTCGGACCCGGACGCTGTCGGAGTGGGCGAACGACCCGGTGGTCGCCTGCGCCCCGACCGGCCGCGGCCCCGTGGTCGCCGCGTGGACGGCGGGCGAGGGCGACGCCCCGTATATCGAGGCGGCGGTGCTCGCCGGCAACGGCCGCCGCGCGTCCGCCTGATTCCGCCGCCATGAGCGTCATCGAGACGGCAAGCCTGCGGAAGACCTTCCGCTCGGTCCAGAAGGAGCCGGGGCTCTGGGGGAGCGTCCGGGGGCTCTGGTCGCGCCGCTACGTCGAGAAGGAGGCCGTGAAGGGCGTCGATCTGGTCGTCGGCGAGGGCGAGATGGTCGGGTTCCTCGGCCCGAACGGCGCGGGCAAGACGACCACGCTCAAGATGCTCTCCGGCATCCTGCTCCCCACCTCCGGCCACCTCTCCGTGCTCGGTTTTACGCCGTTCGACCGCCGGGCGGCGTTCCTGCGGCAGATCGCGCTCGTCATGGGGCAGAAGCAGCAACTCTGGTGGGACTTGCCCGCCCGCGAGTCGTTCCTGCTCCTCAAGGAGATATACGAGATACCGGACGACGCCTACCGGGAGCGGGTTGGGGAACTGGCGGAGATGCTCGATATCACCGCTATCCTCGACACCCAGGTGCGCAAGCTCAGCCTGGGCGAGCGGATGAAGTGCGAACTGGTCGCGGCGCTGCTCCACGCCCCCCGCGTCGTCTTCCTGGATGAGCCGACCATCGGCCTCGACGTGGTGTCGCAGGTCCGCATCCGGGAGTTCCTCAAGACGTACCAGGAGCGGCACCGCTCGACCATCCTGCTGACCAGCCACTACATGCAGGACGTCAAGGAGCTTTGCGAGCGGGTCGTCATCATCGACCAGGGAATGAAGGTGTTCGACGGTCCCCTCGCCGAGCTGGTCTCCCGCTACTCCGAGGAGAAACTGATCCGGCTGACGTTCGAGCGCCCGGTCGCGGCGGAGGAGCTGACGCCCTTCGGCGAGGCGGAGGTGCAGGGCGGCGGCACGCAGGCGACGGTGCGGGTGCCGCGCGCGGAAAGCGCGCGCCGCGCCGGGCAGATGCTGGCGACCCTCCCGGTGGCCGACGTCACCATCGACGAGGTGGAGGCCGACGAGGTTATCCGCCAGGTGTTCTCCCGCGCGTCCGGCACGGGGTAGAAGCGCCTTTCTTTTCGCGAGCGCCGGACGATACAGATGTTGTCATGAAAACAATTACGAACGTTAGAGAGGTCGCGCCGCTCCACCTGGATCGGTGCAGACGGGTCGTCGTGCTGACCGGCGCGGGCGTGTCGGTCGCGTCCGGCCTGCCGACGTATCGCGGGCCGGGCGGCCTCTGGAACGACGCGGAGATCGCGCGCCTGGTGGACGCCCGCAACCTGCCGGAGTCGCTGCCCGGCTTGTGGAACCTCTACTCGGGTCGGCGCGCGTCCATCAAGGACGTCGGGCCGAACGCGGCGCACCGCGCGCTGGCCGCCGCGCAGACGCGGCTGAACACGCCCGAAGAACCGGACCGCTTCCTGGTGGTGACGCAGAACATCGACGGACTGCACCAGCGCGCGGGGAGCGACCCGGTGCTGGAACTGCACGGCTCCGGCCTGCGCACCCGCTGCTCGAACCCGAAGTGCCGACTCGCGCCCTTCGCCGACGACACCGCCTACGAGGGAGTCCCTTCCTGCCCGAAGTGCGGCTCCGCGCTGCGGCCGGACGTCGTCCTCTTCGGAGAGTACCTCGACCCGCGCGTGATGGAGCGGGCGGCGCAGGCGCTCTACCGGTGCGACCTGTTCCTCGCCGTCGGCACGAGCGGGGTGGTCTACCCCGCCGCCTCGTGCGCGGAGATCGCGTCGCAGGGCGGCGCGCGCACCGTCGCGGTCAACGTCGAGCCGATGGACCCGCCGAACCCGGCCTTCCCGGAGGAGGTCATCGGCAGGGCCGAGGAGGTCCTCCCGGTCCTGCTGGGCGTGTCGGATCAGGGATCATGGGCAAGAGACGGACGATAGTCGATTTCGCAGGGTCCCGTTCGACTCTATGGTAGAGCCGGGACAGAACGCCTGGCCGCAACGCAGACCCAGGGAGAGACGACGATGAGATTCATGATGCTGGTCCGTGCCGACAAGCGGACGGAAGAGGGAGTTCTTCCCACCGAGCAGGAGCTCGCGGAGATGATGCAGTACAACGAGGAACTGGTCAAAGCCGGTGTCCTCCTCGCGGGGGAGGGTCTCCACCCGAGTTCCAAGGGGGCCCGGGTCAAGTTCTCCGGCGGGAAGGCTATCGTGGTGGACGGCCCCTTCGCGGAAACCAGAGAACTGATCGCCGGCTACTGGCTCCTCCAGGTGAAGTCCCGGGAGGAGGCGGTCGAGTGGGCGCGGCGCGTCCCGTTTCGGGAGGGGGAGGTCGAGCTTCGCCAGGTGTTCGAGGCGGACGACTTCGGGGACGCGTTCACGCCCGAACTGCGCGAACAGGAAGAGCGGCTTCGCGCGCAGGAAGAGCGACTGCGTGCGAAGGTGGGCGGTTCGCAGTAACGGCGTGGGCGAGTCGGGGGTTCGCGCCGCGTGGGGGTCGGCTGAGAAATCCCCACGCGGCGCTGGGTACTCAGCCGCGCAAGCGCCGCGCGGCCTCGGCCATCGCGTCGATCTTGCGCCGTGCGACCTCCGCCGGGTTCATGGGCCGGGCGGCGAACGTCGCGAACCCGCAGTCGGGGTTGAGGAAGATGCGCTCGGGCCGCAGGTACGCGGCGACCGCGCGCACGCGGTCCGCGATCGCTTCCGGCGACTCGATCTCGTCCGTGCGCGGGTTGACGACGCCGAGGCCGATTTCCTTGCCGGTGCTCACGCCCACGTCCGAGAGCAGGGCGGAGAGGTCTCCGGCCCGCGGCGTCGCGAACTCCAGAACAAGCTGGTCCACGTCCAGGCGCGCGAGGTAGGGGGCGAGGGGCGCGTACCCCCCGGACAACAGGGTCGTCTCGTCGCGGCTCCAGTTGCCCCGGCAGACGTGGACGCCGACCCGGGGGCGGTTCGGGATGTCCGCGACCACCCGGTTGATGAGGGAGACGGCCCACTCCAGCTCCTCGGCGGGGTCGGCGCGGGCGGCGAGCGCGGCGCACATGAAGGTGCGCGTCCCCGACGGGTTGAACGCCACCTCGGTCAGCACCGGCTCGTCGAACTGCACGAACGCCGCGCCCGCTTCGGCGAGTTCAATAAGCTCCTGGCGCAGGATGGCGACCACGTCCTCCGCCAGCGTCTCCTTGCTCGGGTACGCCGCGCGCGTCACCTCCCTCACCCACATGGCGCGCGTCAGCAGGTACGGCCCCGGCAGCGGCACCTTCACCGGGCGGTCTGTGTGCCGCCGCAGGAATAGCAGCTCTTCGACGGCCAGCGGCTCGCGGCGGGATATCTTCCCGACGCAGGTCGGGTTGCGGATCGAGAACGCGGGCACGTCGAGCGTCTGGAGCAGCTTCTCGAAGCCCGCCCGGTCCTCGACCACGTCGAGCATCTCGGAGAGCGTCATCAGGCGGACGCCGTCCAGCTTCTCGGTGACGAAGCTGTAGAAGTTGTCGCGCCGCTGCTCGCCGTCGGTGACCAGGTCCGCGCCAGCCTCCTCCTGCGCCCGCAGGGACGCGACCACGGCGTCGT
>DATLHN010000598.1:0-5051 GCA_035539875.1 Armatimonadaceae bacterium | reverse complement strand
GGCAAGGTTCACCCAGCCGTTGTGGTTCGGGTAGTCCTCCTTGCCGATCGTCACCTTCGTGGCATCGATCGCCTGGAAGGTCTGCTTGGAGGTGCCGAACTCGCCCTGCTGCCAGAACATCGCCTCGTCCCCGTTGATCTGGACCTTGCAGTCCGTCCGTCCGTCGTGGGAAAGGACCGGGACGACGCGCCGGACCGGGCCGGCGTAGCCGGGCAGAAGGGTGGTCACCTGGATGTCCTTGGGCGTCAGCACGAACTGCTCCTCGATGGCGGTCACGCCGCCGCCCAGGTTACCGGCATACCGGACCGTGAACGCGACGTTGTCGCCGGTCGCCGCGCCCGGGGTGACGGTGACGCTCTGCACCTGGCTCGACGTCAGTGCGCCCAGATACTGCCACGCGCCGCCTTCCGCCTGCCAGGCCACGCCGACGCCGGTCGTCGCGGGGCTCAGGGTGCCGGTGGTGGGCAGGTACTTCGGCGCGGCCAGCACCGAATCGCTCGTGCCGAGCTGCGGCGAGTGGCCCGAGAAGTGCACGCGGATGAGCCCGGTCGCGTCGTAGTCGTGGTCCCCCCGGGTCTCCACCTCCACGTACGCGCCCCCGGCGTTCGCGAACACCTTGTGAAGCTCGGGGATGTCGAGCACGAAGCCGCCGGTATCCGCCGGGGCGGGCAGTTCCGCCACCGCGTCCGTGGTCTCGGCGTGCTCGTAGGCGATCGCGAGCATCGACATCGCCAGCAGGTTATACTGGGAGTGCGCGGAGTACGTCTCGTAACCGTGGTTCTGCGACGGGTCCACCCAGTTCTTGACGATCTGCATCTCGCCGCTCGGCCGCACCCAGCGGCGCATGGAGCGGAACGAAAGGCGCGCGGCGCGCTTGTAGAAAGCCGCGAGGCTCGTGTCCCCATCGGCAAGCGCGCGGGCGGCGAAGACCTCGAACGTGACGCACTGCTGCGCCTCGTTCCACTGGTGGTGTGCGGACCGGCCGCCCGCGGGCAGCTCGCCGACTGGCGACTGCATGAACATGCTGGTAATCGCCCCGCGTCGCAGCGTCTCCGTCAGCTCCTGCGCGTAGGCCCCGCTGTAGCCGCGGCCGATCAGGTCGCCGACCCAGAGGCGGGGGAAGTGGTCGTAGGCCATCGGGCCTTCGAGGTACAGGCCGTAGAGCGAGCCGAAGTGCCGCCCCTGCCCGGCGAAGCTCGCCTCGGCGTAGCGGTGGGTCGCCTCGCGGATGCCCATGATCTGGAACAGGGCCTCGCCGCTCGCCGCGACGACGTTCCAGTTGTTCACGCCCGTGCCGAACCGGTAGACCAGGACCGGCTCGAAGCTCGCGATGTCGGCCTCCCACGCGGCCGAGCGCTCGGCGGGGACGTGCGGCTTGAGCAGGCGGATCGAGTGAGCGATCATCGGGGCGAAGAAGTCTTCGTGGCCGCTCGCCGCGGTGCGCGTGGAGAGCGTCCGCGCGGACCAGTCCAGCGCCAGGGCGGCGGCATCCAGAAGGTCGGCGCGCCCGGCGTAGGCGACCAGCGCCGCGGCGGCGTGGGCGAAGGACGGCGTGCTGTACTGAAACTCCCGGTTCAGGTACGGGTCGATGATCGCCCCGGTCGCGTCCTGCTTGGTCTTCCAGAAGTCGACCTCGCCTGCGATCAGGGAGAGGTAGGCCGAACGGGTCAGGCCGGTCGGCTCGAACGCCGTGGGCCAGGGGGAGTTCGTGACGCGCCCCCGGTGCCCGGCCAGCAGCGCGGCGGTCGGGTCCGGCGAGGTCAGGATCGGCCCCCAGGTGCTGGGGATGGCCCAGTCGGAGAAGGTCACCTCGGCCGGCTCCGCGTCCGCCACCGCGTCCAGCTCCAGGGCGTTGATCACGTAGCTGCCCAGCGGCGCGCTCAGGGTAAGGTCGATCGCGCTGCTCCCGACCGGGACCACCGCCGTGAAGGTCAGCGTGGCGAACTGGGCGATGCTCGGGTGCAGCACCGGCAGGTCGGCCCCGCCGTCGACCGCCGCCCCCGCCACCTGGACGCGGGTCCAGTGGTCGCCGAACGACAGGTCACCGGATATCAGCGTCACCCGGTAGCGGCCCGGCGTCAGCTTACCCAGGCGGAAGGTGCGGGGCGTGGTGGTGCCAAAGATGAAGTCCCGCTCCAGCGTGACGGGGTCGCCGACTACGCCCCGGTCGCGGGCGTTGAGTCCGGCGACGGAAGCCACCCAACCCCAGCCGGTGGTGGCGCTGTAGAGCTGGGTCCGGACCTTCACGTAACCCGGGTAGGGGGGCGGCGCGGTGCCGCCGATGCCGCCGAAGTCCAGCCGGTAGACCGGCGTCGAAACCGACTGCAGCACGAACCCGCCCGCACTCCGGGCGGGCAGGGCGGGCAGCACGCCCGCCACCACAGCCCCGAACATTCCCGCAAGAACCGTACGCCGTCCCGTCTTCATTAAGTAAGCCCCTGGTGTTTGAATTGCAGGCCCGGAAGCCCGCGTGCCACGAATCACGTCTGTCGCCGGTAAAGGTCGGCGACACAGACCGAAATAAGAATCCGAACGGGCGGAACCGCCGCGTTCCACTGGCCTGCCCGTTCCGGTTTTCAAGTATAGCAGGAAGCACGCCTGCTTTATACGGGTTTTTACGGAGAAGGTATGTCTGCCTGTACGCCGCGCGCTCCGAATCTGCTCCGCCGTGCGCGATGGAGAAAGGAATTGCCACTCGTTGCAATTCCCTGTTTTATAGTCGGGAGGTCACAGTAAAAGGAAAACCCGCAATTATGCCAACTGTGTGACTGTGTGAAACGCAGTCATAAATTGTCAGGGCGGCGTGGTCGCGCTCGCGGGAATGCGGGGGAAGGATCGCGTCACTCGCTGCGCAGGGCGGCGAGGAGCGGAGTGCGCAGGGCGAGGGCGGTGGCGGCCCAGACCCAGGCGAAGCCGCTGGCGAGGACCGCCAGAAGGGTCAGGGAGAGGGAGGCGACGGGGATGCCCGCTTCCGAAGCGTGGCGCAGCGCGGGGAGGACGGCCACCAGTGCGGCGGCGACGCCGACGGCAAGCCCGAGGGCGAGGAGCAGGGCGTGCTCGCGGAAGATCAGGCCGTGCAGGGCGGGGCGGCCCCAGCCGACGGCCCGAAGCAGCGCCAGTTCGCCGCGCCGCTCCCAGACGTTGCGCAGGACCACCACGCCCAGGCCCGCGCTGCCGAGCAACAGGCCGAGACCGCCGAGCGCGGCGAAGATGGAGAGGTAGGTGTTTTCCACCGTGCTGAACGTGGCGAGGCGGTCGGCGGCGGGGGTCAGGCTCAGGCCGACGTCCTCCAAGCCCCGCGTCAACTCGCGGCTGGCGGCGTCGGCCGCGGCGGGGCCGGTGCCGTCGATCAGGAATACCTGGTAGCCGCTCTGGCCGGGGAAGAGGCGGGTGAAGTTTGCCTCGGACATCACCAGCGCGCCCTGGAGGACGGAGTTGCCGAGGACGCCGACGATGCGCAGGCGGTGCGTGTTGCCCCGGTCGTCCGTGTAAGGCAGCGTGTCGCCGAGCTTTTTGCCCAGGGACCATACCACCGTGTTCGTGTCCCCCACCACCGGGATCGCGCCGTCCGCCTCCGCGCGGCTGAGGAGGTTCCAGGGCGCGTCCCCGCCGCCGTCCAGCACCTGCGCGAACGCGAACGCCTTCCGGCGGGCGAGGGCGGCGGGTGCGACCCCGAGGAGGCGCGGCGTCTGCGCCCGGTTCAGATTCAGGCAGCTCGCCTCGTCCCCCTCGCGCAGACGGAGCGCAAGAACGTCGATCCCGCCCAGGACGCCCGGGTCGAGGCCGTACGGGTCGCGTCCCGCTTCGGTGTTCAGGTCCTGGTAGACGGGCAGGGACGACTCGCCGTAGAGGGCGAAGCCGCCGGTCCCGGACGCGCGCCGCGCGGCGTCCGCGCCGGGGTCGTGCCGGTTCGCGCCGACGGCGACGACGAGGAAACTGCCCGACGCGAGCAGGGCGGCCGCCCCCAGGCTTCTCCCCGTCCGCCGGGCGGCGTTTCGCACGGCGAGCGTGCCCCGGGTGAGGGCGGCGTCGGTCGCGGCTCGCTCCCAGCGGGCCAGCAGGGCGCGGCAGGCGGCGATGCCCGCGATCAGAAGCAGCGCGCCCGCGCCGAAGAACGCGCCGGACGCCGCAGCCGCGTCGCCGCCAGACCGGAGCGCAGTCGCCGCGGCGATGCCGACCGCAAGGATGGCGGCGGCGAGGGCGGTGGGGATGCCCGGCAGGAGGCGTCCGGCTTTTCGAGGCGTCGAACTGCCGAGCAGGCGGGAGCCGGACTCGGCCCCGGCGTTCAGCAGTTCGCGGGCGGGCGTGCGCGCCTGGCGGCGGACCACGACGTAGACCGTCGCCAGGGCGAGCAGGAAACTCGCCGCCGCCCCCCCGGCGAGCGTCGACGGCTCCGCGTGGTAGGTTAGCGACGAGCCCGCGACCGCGCCGCTCCAGACGGACGACAGGGCGCGGACCACGGCGCGGGTGTAGAGCGTCGCCAGGACCGCGCCGAGCAGCGCGGCCAGCAGCGCGACCGCGCCCCCTTCGAGGAGCAGCAGCGCGCGGACGCGCCGGGCCGGGACGCCGAGCGCGAGCAGAGTGCCCACCTCCTCCGCCCGCTGCTCGACGCCGAACGCGAAGAGCAGCGCCGTCAGCAGCAGGCCGGACGCGATCAGGAAGAAGCTGAGGCCGAGGAAAAGCTGCCCGAAGTCGATACCCTGCGCGCTCGCCGCCAGCGCCCGCTCGCGCACGGGCTGGAAGAAGAGGCCGAGCGACGCCGGGTTCAGCGCCTGCCGCAGGCACGCCTCGGTGGCGGCGAGCGCGGCCTCGCCGCCCGGGTACCGGACGGCGGTAAGGTCGCCGAAACGGTTGTCCCAGATGCGCTGGCCCGCCCGCAGGGTGAGGAACGCCTTGGGCGTGCCGCGGTAGGCCGACCAGTACGCCTGGTCCTTGTCGCGTATCTTCTCCAGGTCGATCGGGACTCCCGGCTCCCAGTCGCGGCAGTCCTTCTTGTCGGACAGGCCGGGGATGTCGGGCATGAGGTCCGGATCGCGGGCGGGTCCGTCCAT